>JAIDHZ010000001.1 GCA_029052995.1 Lachnospiraceae bacterium
TTTTTGAACAGTTCCTTACTACCATATAATCTTAACAGGGCATTTATCCTTACAAATCCCACAATGTGTACATTTTTCCTGATCGATATGTGCCAGATTATTTTCAACAGTAACTGCTTCAGATGGACAATTGCGGGCACACAGACTGCACCCAATACATCCTGCATCACAGGCTTTTTTTACTTCAATGCCCTTATCCCGTGAATTACAGCGTACATGACAAGCAGCAGCATCTGCCGGTACAAGTTCAATCAAATGTCTTGGACATTCCGTAATACATTTTCCACATGCTTTACATTTATCCGGGTTTACTACTGCCACACCATCAACAATATCAATGGCATCAAAAGGACAGACTTTCTTACAATTTCCATATCCGGTACATCCATATGTACAGGATTTTGCACCACCCCCCGGATTATTCATCGCAAGCTTACAATCCTTTGGTCCCACATATTCATAGTTGTCTTTTGCCTTATCGCAGGTTCCGGCACATTTTACATATGCAGCCATTTTAACAGAATCCTCAACATTCACTCCCATAATATTACCAATTGCTGCTGCAGCGGTCTTTCCTCCTACAGGACAGGAATTAACAGGAGCTTCTCCCTTTGCAATAGCAGCCGCCAGACCATCGCAGCCGGGATAACCACATCCGCCACAATTACTTCCCGGAAGGCATTCTCTGACTGACACTTCTTTTTCATCAATTTCTACTGCAAATTTTTCTCCGGCAATACTTAATAAAATTCCGATAACAATACCAGTTCCACAAACAATTACCGTTGCAATTAAAACAGATGTTATACTAATACCCATATTATTATCCTCCTATTTTATTAAACCTGAAAATCCGAAAAAAGCCATAGCCATAAGACCTGCAGTAACTAAAACGATAGGTGTACCCTTGAAGGATTCCGGTATATCATTGTATTCAATCTTTTCTCTGATTCCTGCCATAATAACAATGGCAATCGTAAATCCTACTGCAGTTCCAAAACCATTTACAACAGAAGTTATAAAACCATAGGACTTTTGTACATTAATCAACGCAACACCTAAGACTGCACAATTTGTTGTAATCAAAGGCAGAAATACACCCAGTGCTGAATAAAGCGCCGGCACCATTTTCTTTAAAAACATTTCTACAAATTGAACAAGTGCAGCGATCACCAAAATAAAGACAATTGTCTGCAAATAGGTAATTCCAAGCTTATCCAATATAAATGTATAAATCAGACTGGTGACCGCAGAGGCAATCGTTATAACAAATATAACCGCCCCACCCATACCTGCTGCAGTTTCTGTCTTTTTTGAAACTCCAATAAAAGGACATAATCCTAAAAACTGACTCAACACAACGTTGTTTACAAGCGCTGCACCAACAGCAATCAAAAACAAATTCATCAATAACGCCCCCTTCGCAATGTACGGTTAAGTTTTGCTGTCTCCTGCTTCGATGTTTTTCTTCTTTGCTTTTTCAAAGCTTTTTCCTTAACATTTTTCCCCGCTAACTGTTTTAATTGTCTTCGCATTCTAATCCTTCTTAACCGATTACGTTTTCTTTTCATTCTAATTCTTTTAAGCCCGGTCATAAAATGCCCTATTACAAATTCTCTTTTTGAGGAGCTTTTCATCAGGATTCCTCCTTTTCCCTCTTAACACTTTCTGTTGTAAAGGTCTTTCCACCACACAATGTATTTGTACAGTCTGAACATCCATCTTTCCGTTCACAGACAGTTACTGCAATACCTGTTTTTTTCGCTTTTTCCAATCGAACCTTATTTTGTACTGCAATCAGACATGCAAGCACAAAAAATGCACCAGGTGCCAAAATCAAAATAGTTACCGGCTCATAGATTTCAGGCATTATTCCCACACCAAAAACAGTTCCATTCCCAAATAATTCCCTGAAAATTCCAATGGCAGTAAGCCCTACTGTAAATCCCAGTCCCATTCCGATTCCATCAAACATTGAAAGCCATACATTATTCTTAGAAGCAAAGCTTTCTGCCCTGCCTAATATGATACAGTTGACAACAATAAGCGGAATATAGATTCCAAGGCTGGAATATAAAGAAGGAACAAACCCTTGCAGCAAAAACTGTACAATCGTCACAAAGGATGCAACAATTACTATATAAGCCGGTATTCTTACCTTATCCGGAATCACCTTTCTAAGTGCCGAAATCATCATATTACTCAAAATCAAAATAACCGTCGTAGTCAGCCCCATTCCCAAACCATTGACTGCAGACGTAGTAACTGCCATGGTCGGACACATACCAAGCATCTGCACAAAGGTAGGATTTTCCTTTATGATACCACTATATAAACACTCTACTGTTTTATTCATGCCTGCCTCCTATTTTTTAATCTTACTTAAATAATATAAACCTGCATTTACACCACCTGTTACCGCATTGGTGGTAATAGTAGCTCCTGAAATTGCATCAATCTCATTATCTGACAAGGCTCCGTCTTTTGTATATACAAACTGCTCAACATTTTTGCCCGAAAACTGGTTTTTAAACGCATCATCCTGAGCTTTCATGCCAAGACCAGCCGTCTCACTCAATGATAAAAATGAAATTCCATTAATTGTGCCGTCCGCTCTAACTCCCATGGCAAACTGTACGTCCCCTCCGTACCCTTCATGGTCTGTGATAGTCAGAACATAACCTGCCATTGTGCCATTTTTATCAATCGCCTTCATCACTTCATTTATAGTAGCATCCATTCCCTGCTTTGAGATTTCTTTTCCTGCCTCATCATCAATTGTAAGATTTTCAAAGCTGTCCGCATCAGAAAATACTTCTTTATATGCCTCTTCTTTTGCCCGCTGCTGTTCTTTTGCAATCGGATCTTTTGTAATCTCATATACAATACCTAACAAAAGCCCTGCTGCCAAAGTAATCAGCATTAACGAAATTGTGTTTATAATTCCCTCTCTGCTCATGCTTTCCCGGCCCCCTTTCCAAAAGCCTTTGGAACAGTAACCCGTTCAATCAAAGGTACTAAAAGGTTGCTGATAATAATGGCATATGATACACCTTCTGCCGATCCTCCAAATATGCGGAACAGGAAGGTAAGAAAGCCAAGTAAAATACCAAATATAATTTTACCATTTGCCGTAATCGGCGATGTAACATAATCTGTTGCCATAAAAAATGCACCTAACATCAAACCGCCTCCACACAAATGCGACAGTAAAAATGATACATCGAATCCTCTTCCTGAAGCTGTCATGTAAATAATTACAAAAAGCATAAATGAACCAATATAAAATACAGGAATTCTAAAATTAATAACCCTGCGCACAAGTAAAAATATTCCTCCAAACAAAAGTGCCACTGCACAGGTTTCACCAATAGTCCCCGCCGTTGTTCCAAAAAACATAGACAACACATCTACTTCTTCACCAGCCTTCAGCTGGGCAAGCGGTGTTGCAGCTGTTACCCCGTCGTATGTAAATGTTGTCATACGTCCGGTAAATGAAATAAGTAAAAAACATCTCGCACCAAGTGCCGGATTCATAAAGTTCTGTCCTAAACCGCCAAACACCTGCTTCACGACAACAATTGCAAAAAAGCTTCCGATAACCGGCAGCCAAAACGGAACCTCCGGCGGAAGATTAAGTGCAAGAAGCAGACCGGTAAGTACTGCCGATAAATCAAGAACTGTCACCTTTCTCCCACACAGTTTTTGAAAACCTGCCTCAAACACAACTGAACTGATTACTGTAATCAAAATTGTGGCAAGAACACCTATACCAAAATTGTAAATACCAAAAAGTGCAGCAGGCATCAAAGCAACAATGACCTGTCCCATAAGATTAGCTGTAGTCTCCTTATCCCTGATATGTGGTGAAGACGAAATTTTCATCATCTGCTCCAAAATGTCCACCTCCTACTTTTTTTTATCTGCTAAAATCTGTTTACGGGTTGCTGCTATTGTCTGTGTGAGCGGTCGTTTTGCCGGGCATACATAGGAACAGCATCCACATTCACAGCATTCCATTCCATCAATTTTCAAAAATTCGTCTATTCTTCCCTGGACTGCCAAAGCTGCCAGCTTATTGGGCATAATCCTTCCCGGACATACTTCAACACATCTTCCACAGCGGATACAGTTTGAAGGCTCTATTTCCGAAACAATATCCTCCCTAAAACAGAGCAAGGCTGATGAACCTTTAACAATAGGGACATCCAAAGAAAACATAGCCTTACCCATCATGGGACCACCTGAAATAATCTTCCCGGGATCCTCAATATTGAAGCCTCCAACTTCATCAATCAACTCCCTTGCATTGGTTCCTAGTCTCACCCTGAAGTTTGCAGTGTGTGCAACCGCATCACCGGTAACCGTTACAATACGCTCAAACAAAGGACGTCCTTCAATAAGTGCATTATAAATTGCAACAATGGTATCGATATTATGAACGATGCACCCTGCATCTGCTGGGAGCATAGAAGAATTAATCTGTCTGCCAGTATTGGCATAAATAAGTTGACGCTCTGCACCCTGTGGATACTTTGTCTTTACGGGATTTACAGTAATACCTTCTATATTTTTGGTTAAATCCTCCAGTTTTTTTATTGCATCAGGTTTATTGTCCTCAATTGCAATAATACCTCTTGCATTGTCAAACAAATTAATGACAATCTGCAGCCCTGTCACAATCTTTTGTGGAACCTCAAGCATTCTCCTGTAATCCGAAGTCAAATACGGTTCACACTCCGCACCGTTTACAATGATCGTATCAATCTCATCTTCATTTTTCGGAGACAGTTTCACATGTGTAGGAAATCCTGCTCCACCCATGCCTACAATTCCAGCCTCCTCAATTGTCTCCTTAACATCTTCACGATACATCTGGTCTAACGGCTTAATATTTTGCCTGAAATCAACCTCTTCAAACATTCCATCATTTTCAATAATAATAGAATTAACCTTAATTCCTCCCACTGTCATTCTAGGCTCAATTGCCTTAACTGTTCCAGACATGCCGGAATGTATATTAGCTGAAACAAACCCATTTGCTTTTGCAATCTTCTGCCCCACTAAAACACGGTCTCCCTTTTTTACAAT
>JAIDHZ010000010.1 GCA_029052995.1 Lachnospiraceae bacterium
TCGTGGGCTCGGAGATGCTTATAAGAGACAGTTTTATGATGACAATGCGTCCCTTGATGTGGAGAGATTTTTAGCTGGATTTGAGAATCCTGAAGGGATTCGTGTTGTACTTGGTGAAATAAATGATACAATTCTTGCTAATGTGGAACTGATGGTATTAAGTCCTGGAATTCCAATTGACTCAAATATTGCAAATGCAGTCAGGGAACATGATATTCCAATCTGGAGTGAAGTGGAATTAGCGTATCAGGCAGCAGCCGGTCATTTGGCAGCAATTACAGGAACAAATGGAAAGACAACGACAACATCTTTTGTTGGTGAGGTTTTTTCTAATTATTCAGCAAACAGTTTTACTGTGGGAAACATTGGAATACCGTATACAGAGGTTGCCCTTAATATGAACGAAGATTCTTATACGGTTGCAGAAGTATCTTCTTTCCAGCTTGAGACAATAGTAGATTTTAAGCCACATGTAAGTGCGATTTTAAATGTTACGCCGGATCATTTAGACCGACATTACACAATGGAAAATTATGCATCTGTCAAGCTGGATATATGTAGGAACCAAAAAGAGGAAGATTATCTTGTGCTGAATTATGATGATCCGATTGCAAAAGATATGGGAAAGGATAAAAGAATAAAGGCACAGATTGTTTATTTCAGCCGCTTACATAGTTTAGAAGATGGTGTCTGCTTAAAAGATGATGCAATTGTATTACGAAAAGCAGATGAAGAGATTAGGGTTATTGGTCTGTCAGAACTTATACTACTAGGGGAACATAACGTAGAAAACTATATGGCGGGAATAGCAGTTGCATATTATATGGGAATTCCGTTAGATGTAATTGTAAAAACACTAAAGACCTTTAAAGGTGTTGCACACCGGATAGAATTTGTAAAAGAGGTAAATGGTGTGGCTTATTATAATGACTCCAAAGGGACAAATCCGGATGCAGCAATTAAAGGCATTCAGGCTATGAACAGAAAAACTGTTTTGATTGGTGGCGGATATGATAAAGGCGTCGGTTTTGATGAATGGATTAAGTCTTTTAACGGTAAGGTGAAAAAACTTATTTTAATCGGACAGACGGCACATATGATTGCGGATACTGCTGAAAAATATGGTTTTAAGGATATTGTATTTGCTGATGATTTAAAGGAAGCAGTAGAGATGTGTTATAAAATTGCAGAACCAGGGGAGGCAGTATTGTTATCTCCCGCATGTGCCAGCTGGGGAATGTTTGATAATTATGAACAGCGGGGAGATATGTTTAAAGACTATGTAAATGAGTTAGGAGCGTAATATATGGCAAAGCGAGGGCCAAGACGTGTTAATAATAGAAGATCAGGCAGAAAAACACTCTTTGTGAAAAGTAATTTTGTAGATTATTCACTTTTATTTATTATTTTATTTTTGGTGGCATTTGGACTCGTTATGGTATATAGTACCAGTTCTTATACTGCGGAACTGAAGACGGGAAGTGCATTTTTTTATCTAAAACGTCAGGGTGGGTTTGCGGTCATTGGAATTGTGGCTATGATTGTTGTTTCAAGATTTGACTACCATTGGTGGAAAAACTGGTCACTGTTTATCATGTATGGCATTTTGGTACTGTTGGTACTTGTTTTAATTGTGGGTAGGGCATCTAATGGTGCTGTAAGATGGATTGCAATAGGACCGATTCAGTTTCAGCCTTCGGAGGCAGCTAAAATTGCCATTATATTATTTACTGCCCACATGGCAACCATCAAGGCAGCCAGGATTGGTGACTTGAAAATTATGGCCAAAGTTTTGATGCTTCCAATTATTGCTATTGCACTGATTGCCAAGGAAAACTTGAGTACTGCCATTATTTGTTCGGCTATTGCGTTGATGATTGTATTTATAACCAGTCCAAAGGTAAAACAGTTTATTATAATTGGTTTGATTGTGGCAGCATTGATGGGAATTTTTCTTTTGGTTGCCTCTTATCGTTTGGAGCGATTGAAAATATGGAGACATCCTGAGGACTATGAAAAGGGTTATCAGACGCTGCAGTCCTTATATGCAATTGGCTCGGGGGGGATTTTCGGAAAAGGGCTTGGGCAGAGTATTCAGAAGCTTGGATTTATTCCGGAGTCCCATAATGATATGATTTTTTCGGTTGTCTGCGAGGAACTTGGGCTGTTTGGGGCAGCATGTGTCATTGCTATTTTTGTTCTTTTAATCTGGCGGTGTGTTATGATTGCCATGAGTGCACCGGATCTTTACGGAGCTTTAATAGTTGTAGGTGTTATCACACATATTGCAGTACAGGTCATTGTTAATATTGCAGTTGTAACAAATACATTTCCGCCCACAGGAGTTCCATTACCATTTATCAGTTATGGAGGTACGGCATTGTTTTGCCTGTTGATTGAGATGGGGTTTGTTCTTTCAGTATCACGTCAGATAAGGATTGCAAAAGAATTCTAGCTGCGAAAAAACTGTAACACATCATACATTTATTGCATATTATAGTATATATGGCATGATTGGATGTGAACTGCTTGAAGGCAATCAGTGTGAAAAAGGCAGACTTTTTAAAAGGAAATATCGAAATACAAGGCTCTAAAAATACTGTATTACCAATTATAGCCGCAACACTGTTAGGTTCCGGTATTTCTGTAATCTATAATTGTCCGATGATTGAGGATGTCTTTGTAATGTGTGAATTATTAGAATGTCTCAATGTTAAGACAAAGCTTGAAAACCATGTTTTAACAGTTGATACCAGAGAGGCAGATTATGCACCTTTACCATCTGAATTAACCGGGAAACTCCGGTCCTCGGTTTTGCTGTTAGGACCTATTTTGGCAAGATGGAAAAAAGCAGAAATAGGCATGCCGGGAGGCTGTGCTATAGGACTTCGTCCTGTAGATATTCATTTAGAGGGATTGATGAAAATGAATGTGGATATCAAACTGCATCATGATGTTTTAATGTGTGAGACTTATTACATGCAGGGTACAGAATATCATTTGAAATTTCCCAGCGTAGGTGCAACTGAAAATCTGATTATGGCTGCCATGGGTGTTAAAGGCAGAACCATTCTTCGCGGTGTTGCAAAAGAGCCGGAGATTATAGAGTTATGTAATTATCTCCTTTCAATGGGAGCATTAATAGAGGGGATTGGCACAGATGTGCTTGTTATAAAAGGAACTGCCGCTTTGGAATCCTGTGATTATTGTAATGTTTATGACCGTATTGTGGCAGGTACCTATTTGTTAATGGCGGCTGCGGTTCCAAGTGATATTCGGCTTATTGGAATAGAGGATATTCACTATATAAAAAATATAATACATGTGGCGGGGCTTCTTGGAGTGACAGTAGTCAAGTTTGAAAATTATTTAAGCGTCCAATCGTCCGGAAAAGTGACTGGGGGAGATTATATTACAGGAATATACCCCGAATTTCCCACCGATTTACAGCCGGTTCTTATCTCGGTTCTCTTAGGTGCTGAGGGGCATAGCAGTGTCACGGAAACGGTGTTTGATAATCGTTTTGGAATTGTTGGTGAATTGCAAAAATTAGAGGCTGATATAGAAGTTTTAGGCCAAAAGGCTGTTATACACGGTGGAAAACGATTGCAGGGACATACTGTAAAGGCGAAAGATTTGAGGCAGGGGGCTGCATTGGTCGTGGCAGGATTGATGTGTAAGGGTTATACAACGATTACCAATATATCCTATATTAAGCGTGGTTATGAGGATATTGTAAGGGATCTGCAAAATGTAGGAGTAAAAATAACATATATATAAAGGTGTAATATGAGTAGACAGCAGGATAATGTAATACAATTTAAACTAAAAAAGAAGGGTATGGTAATAGGGATACTTGTTACCATACTTTTGGTTGCTTTTATTATTTTACTTACCTGTTTTAAAATAGAAGATATTGAAATAAGTGGAAATAAGCATTATACCAAAGAGCAGATAAAGGATTACGTATTGTCAAATGGCTATATTGATAACACGGTTTTGCTTATGCTGAAAAACAGAATTAAACCGATTGAGGATATTCCTTTTGTGGCAAAGCTGGATGTGGAATATATCAGTGCACACAGGGTTGCTGTTACTGTTTATGAAAAGGCCCTGGCGGGATGTGTGGAATATATGGAGCGTTATGTTTATTTTGATCAGGATGGATATGTAATGGAAATCTCTGCAACAAAGCTTCCGGATTCACCCTGTATATCAGGAATGTCCTTTAGCAGTATGGAATTACATGAAAAACTTCCAATTGATGATATAAACCGTTTTAAATTAATTTTAAAGCTTACACAGTTAATAAACAAATATGAGTTGAAAATTGATTCAATTAAATTTACATCTGAAGGTGAGATTGTGATGACATATGCTGATATTCGAATTGAGTTAGGAGATGGCAGTAATCTGGAAGAACAGCTGTTAGATTTGAATCGTATTTTAGCAGGGCTTGAAGGGAAAAAGGGTACATTAGATTTGAAAGATTTTGATACGGCTACAGGAAAAGCATCTTTTAAGCTAAAAAAAGAATAAAATCAGAATAAGCATGAAAAAATGTGTATTTTTTTTGATTATTCTAAAAACATACTTGATTATTTGAATAAAAAACAGTATTATAT
>JAIDHZ010000100.1 GCA_029052995.1 Lachnospiraceae bacterium
GGAAAAAGGTTTGGGAAATGGTTTTTACCGATGCCACAGGTGCTATCTTGTAAATATGGAGAAAATCTCTGCTTACAGTGCGGATAACATACAGGTCATAAACGGGGATAACCTACTCCTTGCAAGGAAGAAATATTCTGATTTCATCAAAACTTATATGCGGTATGTAAAAAACGGAGGGATTGTTAATGTCTGATATGTTGCTTCCAGTTTCTATTTATTTGGTTAATAGTATATTAAGTGGAATTTATTCGCAAGGTTTCTTAAAAGAGAAGTATGGGAAAAAGGCAGTTTTGGCAGTTTGTGGAGCATTCTATTTTCTTATTCAGATTGTGGTATTTGAAATATTAGACAGAAGATTTCCAGTCGGGGAAGTTGCAGGGATAATCTTAAATATTTGTGTCCTACTGTTTATTCAGTTTCTTCTCTTTGAGAAAGACATGCAAAAACAGTTTTTTGTTGTCTTTAGCTTCGTGGCAGGAAAAGAAATTGTGAAATATGTCGTTAGCGTGTTCAGTATTGCGTTCAATGAGTTAAGCGATAAGATTTTGAGCTATTTCATTGCAAAAGAAATAATAAATACGTTAGAAAAAACGCATATATGGATAAATATTTTTACATTCATTATCATAATTCTATGTGCGCTGCTTTATACTCTGCTGTTGTCTGTATTTCTGCGTTTGATAAGTAAAAAGTTTGTAAAAAAAGATTATCTGTTACAAACACATGAGAATATTTTTTTGATTTTACCCTGCATTGCTGCATTATGTATTTCAGTAACAATGAAGATGATGATTATATCTATTGAAAATGGAATGACAGTAATGGTTTTTGATACAATCCCTGCAACAAAATTCTGGATACCTGTTATTTGCGCCCTCCTGCTTTCAACTATTATCGCAAGCGTCATATTGTTTCAGAAATTGGTACAGTACAATGAGGAAACAGGGAAACGTGCCATGCTGGAAAATCAAGTGATGCAAATGCAGAAAGAGATTGTTGAAATACAGGACATATACACTGATATGAGAGGGCTTCGGCATGATATGAGAAGCCATTTAGCCAATATTTCTCTACTTGTTAAAAATGTGGCAGGTTCAGTGAATGAAGAACTGGAAAGCTATATAGGGAAAATGGAGGAAACCGTAAAAAAACTGGACTTTGCCTACCAGACAGGAAACCCAATTACGGATATTATTATTCACCAGAAATGGCAGGAAGCACAGAAAAAACATATACAGTTTAAGGCTGATTTTGCCTATCCATCAAAGCTTTTAATAGATGTTTATGATATTGCCGTTATCTTAAATAATGCACTGGAAAACGCCGTAGAAGCGTGCCGTAAGACAGAGGGCGATAAACAGATAAAGTTACATTCTTATGTGAAAGGTAGTTTGTTTTTTATAGAGATTGAAAATGATTTTTCAGAGGATATTGTCATAGGGGGAGAAAGCGGGCTGCCTGTCAGCAGCAAGAAAAGCGGAAAGTTACACGGGATCGGAATATCCAATATCCAAAGATGTGCGAAGAAATATATGGGCGATATTGATATTGTAATTTCTGATACAGACGGCAGGAAGAAATTCAGCCTTACGGTAATGATGAATGGAAAGCCTGCGGCGGCAAAATGATATTGCACCAGAAATTTCACGCCCAAAATGGAGCAGTTCGCACCAAACTTATGAAAAATTTTTGCAGATTGGCGATAAACCAAATAGAAACTATATTTAATAGCAGAGAAAGGAATGGTGTTTTATATGGCAATGGAGATTATAAGCAATTATAGTAACTATGCGGCTAATTACGCTGATACTACGAAAAAATCGAACAGCAAGACAGCAGCGGAGGTAAAGACAAGCACATCAACAAACAGTAATGGCAAGATACAAGAATATTATGAAAAATTATGTAAAAAGTTTCCACAAATAAATTTTAATACAAATGGCGGTGTAATACCGAGCAACAGCAGCAAAGTTACTGTAAATCTTTCATATGACTGTTTAAAGAAAATGGCAAATGATCCAGAATTTGCAAAAGAAATGGAATGGAACTTGTCCGGAGAAGTGGAGGCAAATTCAATGGTTTATGGGTTGGCGCAAAGAGATGGTGTCGTACTTGGAGGTAGAACCGTTACATATGATGCCAATGGCAACAGGCAGTCATCTTGTGGAGGCATGAGAACAGCAAATGAAGGAAATAGCAATACTAATAAAACACAGAAAAAGTATAAGGCAGAGGAAGAGCGTTGGTTAAAAGCCAGAAAAAAACGTGAGAAAAAAGAAAAAATAGCTAAAAAGCAGGCAGAGAAAAAGGAAGAAGAAAAGAGATTGGCTGAAAGACGGGCAGAGAAAAAAGCATCCGAAGAAGCAAGAACAGAAACGGGCGATTATACCGTAAGTGATACGGATATGGATATAAAAGCTGTTACGCAGAAAGTTAAAGCTGCTTTTTTAAGTACGTCTGCGCCGACAGGAGCAAGTTTTGATATAAAGGCGTAGGGAGGACAAAATGGTAAAAACAAATTTTGCAGGTACAAATGGAGTAAGCCAGTCATTATTTCATTCCAAAACAGCAGGTAAGATAACAAGGAAACAACAAGAAATTCAAATATTATCAAAAACAAGTAGTAGCAAAAAGCAGGATAGCCTAAGCATTTCTAATAGTGCAAGGAGCTTTTCAAAAGAAAGTATAGCAGCTTTGATTGATAACAGCGTAAATATATCTAAAGGGCAATTATCTTACTATTTCAATAACTACAATAATGTAAGTGCTATTTTGGATGCAATCAATTTTGGAGAAAATGTTTCCTGTGGATATAATCAAGATTTTAAGAATTATGGTGTTATTTCTTTTGATTATAACGGCAGTAGGCAGATTATACCTAATTATGCTGTTCCTAAGATGAATACAGGCTCATTGTCACAAATATGCGCTGTATATAATTCTTTGGTTTTAGATAATAAGAGTTATTACGCATGGACAACATCAAGTGGCAGCCGATATACATGGACAGTAAATAACGGAAAAATAGGTTGGGCGGCTTCGGAAGAGTTGTTGGCAGAAAATACAAATCAAAGAGGTACAAACTATAAGTGGGAAATGCGAAAAGCAAGTAACATTTTGTCTGCATTGGCACAAGGAAAAAATTTGTACGGGTTTAGCAGGGAAGATGTATTGTCAGTTTGTAAAAGTGTCAGTTTTTCAACAGGTTTCTTTTCAATAAACGCAGGTGCCGGAAAGCATAACTATATACTGCAAGAGTCCGGGAAAGTAATAGATGTTGATAAGAAAATTGAACAGTTAAATAGTACAAATTATATAGAAGCGGGCTTCAAAGAGGGCGATACGATTTCAGTTTATGGTAATGAATATGTTGTAGATAGCAGCGGACATATCAATGTTTCGACTGATCATACATTTACATCAACCAGTATTATTTATCCTAGTCATTAACAAAAAAAGTTTAGTAAAGAAAAAGCAGGATAAAAACTGGAATGAACTTAATAACAAATAGTGATAAAACATAAATTCAAGGAGGATTTAATTATGACAATGGAAATCAGCAGTAATCACAGTAACTATGCAACAAGCAGCACAAATACTACAAAAAATGTAGGTAGTACAAAAGATAGTAATGTGATAACAAGTACAGTGGAAATGAAAACTTCAACGCCTGGCGTAACAAAAACGGAGCAAATCAAGACAGGCTATAAAAATGTAAATGATTATTCCCAATATTTACAGGAAAAATACAGATACATGAATACGGGGACTACCTCAATGCAGGGTGTTCCGACAACAGTATCGGTATCAAGCGCATTTTTAAAGAAATGTATGAATGACGCGGAAAAGGCTAAATATTTGGAAGAAAATCTGGCAGCTATTCCGGATTGTGTTAAATCGCTATGCAACTCTGTGAAAATGGCACCGGGAAGTCCGGTAGTGACATATGCTACTTATAAGATTGATGATAATGGTAATATTTCCATGATGAGTGGCAGCACAAATGACCCGGACGGAAAGATAGCCAAAGAAAATGCAGAAAGGAAAGCAAAAGAAAAGAAAGCGCAGGAAGAAAAAGCGGCTAAAAGGCGGGCAAAGGAAGAAAAGGCGGCTGAAAGACGTGCAGAGAAAAAAGCAGCCGGAAAAGCAAGGACAGAAATGGGCGAATATACCGTAAGTGCCACGGGTACGGATATAAAAGCTGTTACGCAGAAAGTTATAGCTGATTCTTCTGGTACATCTGCGCCGATAGGAGCAAGTTTTGATATAAAGGCGTAACAGTAAACAGACTTCAAATTTTGAGGTCAAGGAGGTCACGATATGAATATCAGTTAAGTATCAATAAAGATGACCGTTTAAAAGGAACATGGTCATTGCAACAGTATGAAAAGCAATACGCTTGTGAAAAAATCATCTTCGGGCAGCACATTGGATATACAGGTATAAAATTTACACCTTATTTCACAGAGGTACTTAAAAGAATAGAGATTTGCAGAAAGGATTTTCTACATCATTTCTACACCAAAACTATATCATTTTTCCGAGAAGTGATATCAAAGCTATATCATTCTGAAAAATGAAGGCGACAGACCGCAGAAAGATATGGAACAGTTATATCACAGTTCTATACCCTGTCTGATGCAGGTGAAAAAAGATATAGAACAGTCATATCACTGTCCTATATCTAGATATATCACTTTTGCAGAAAGCTCTATCACAGTTCTATACCCTGCCTGATATTGGCATAAGCAGATACTGCACCAGACTAATTTTCTTGTTGATGGCAGTTTTTGCTGTAGAAGAATATCGCAGACCTGTCCATTTTTGCCCCAAGAGAAGTTACCTGTTAAGCCCTCGGCGTTTGAGAGCGAAATATACCCATCGCACAAATCAAAGATTTGTACTCTGTGTATTTCGCCCTTGCAGGGGGCATGGTGCGGATGCGCACCAAAGTTCGTAAACGGACACCTAAGTGTCCACTCACAGGGGGAGGTGTGCTGTGTGCAGAGAAATTCTTTCATCTAGATGTCAAAGTTAAGCAATGTGCGGGGACGCATCACCTATATCTCCAGCCATGCAAAGCAGGAGAATTTATATGCGGTATATGAAACAACAGAGCGTTCTTTTTGGAGGGAGCTTGCCCTTTGTAACCAGCATGAGTTTCAGAAAAGCGGTACAGAGGGGAAATGTATTGAGGCAAGGGAACTGATTATTGCTTTGCCAGAGGATTTAGTACAGTATAAGCCAGAGTATGTACTGGAGCAGTTTAGCAAGCATTTCAAATGGAGGTATGGAGTGGAGTGTATTTCTGCTCTGCACCATAATAAATCCAAGACCAACTATCATATTCATTTGATATTTTCGGAGAGGAAACTACTTGATGAACCGCTTGTTAAAACTGCTACCAGAAGTATGTTTTATGACGAAAATGGAAAACGTGTGAGAACCAAGAGGGAAATCCTTGACGAAAACGGGAATATCCGCAAGAAATGCAAAGTAATCAAAAAGGGCGAGATTTATGAGAAAATGCTCTTTACCATAAAGGATAAGCGTTTCAAACAGGAGAGCTTTCTTGAGGAAGTCAAACGGGACTTTACTGCTTTTATCAATACCTTTGTTTTTGATGAGAAGAAGAAACTGGCGGTGTTTGATAAGCACAGCCCCTATCTTGCCACGAAGAAGATAGGAAAAAATAATCCGAAGGAAGAACAGATAAAAACGGATAACGAAAAGTGTATGCGTTGGAATCGTGAGGTTGACAGGGCGATTGTAAGCGGCGTGTCGGAAACAGAGATACAACAGATAAAACGAGAATATATCACAGAACGCATTAAGAAGTCAGTTGATTTATTTGGAAATAAGCCGGAATGGTATGGAAATATCATTATGGATGCTGTTACTGTGTTGGCACGCCTGATTTCTAAGGTGTTGGAAAAAGTAAGGGAATTGTCAGCAAGGCTTTTTGATACAGAGTCGACACAGCCACAAACACCAAAACAAGAGTCTGTCATTAGCCCGCCTATAAAAGAAATGCAGATTGAACCAAAGATACTGCCCAAGCCTGTCATGTCATCCGAAGTAACCGCATACCCTAAGCTGTTAAAGATTTATAAGGAATTGAGCCGACAGAACGAGATTATCTTTGTGGCAGAAAAGGAACGCAATGCTTTAGAGGTTGAACGTGATAATCTGAAAGGACTTGCAAAACTGGCAAAGAAAGGCGAATTGCAGAACCAGATAAACCTCAAAAATGAGAACATTGACATCTTAAAAACAGGATTGTCTGGCATTGTCAGAAGATACGGTTTCCAAAACGTGCAGGATTTCTACCGAGCTTATCGGAAAGCTCATAGTGCTTATATAAATTATAGGGAACAAGTTGCTAAATGGGAAGAAACTTATGGAATAAAAACATATAGTAATACTCTGCATGAAAGAATGATAAATTATCAGAGGGACACAGCTAACCAACAGACAGAGCAAAGTACACAGAGAAAAGATATAGGGGTGAGATAATTGCCCCTTTTTGCATAATCTTTACAGTAGTAAGTTAGGAAGTAAATATTCAACTGTTGTCAGTTATATCGGATTTGATATAACAAATAAATTTAGTGAAGAACGAATGTAAAATGTGGATAGCCAATTAGAGGTTACCATTTACAGGATTGACGGTTTAATGGTATACTTGTTTCAGTAAATTAAGGCATATAGATTGTATTGCTTATCAGAAAGGAAATGAGTATATGGAAGAAGAAAGTTTAGCACAGCGGACTGCTGATAAAATAAGAAATATGATACTTATAGAAAATGTATATAAGTTTGGTGACAAGCTTCCAAACGAAAATGTGCTTTCTGAGAAATTTAAGGTTAGCAGAACGACACTTCGGGAAGCAGTCCATATTCTGATATCGGAAGGATTGCTGAATGTTCAAAGGGGCAAAGGTACTTTTGTTGTAGATCAAATGGAACGTCAGGCAGATAGTGGAATTGATTTGCAAGAATTACATAGCAAAAAAGTGACTTTACGGGATTTATATGAAACAAGATTGATTTTTGAACCGGAAGCTGCTGCTTTGGCTTGCA
>JAIDHZ010000101.1 GCA_029052995.1 Lachnospiraceae bacterium
AACGGCTCTGCCCATTTGCAACTATTCACAAATCTTATATCGGTTTTTTGAGTTTACACAAAACTTGAAACGGTCTCGATTTTAAATATCTACAATACTACTGTATATAAGTATTTTACTCATTAATCAATATCTGTTTTACTGTGCCTGCATACCCGCCTTGCATTATATTTCTATTTCAGTTTCGTTAAGCTATATACCTCTTTAGAACCATCATATCCATATCTCTTAAGCATCTTTTCATAATCATAATTTTCATCCTGAATATATAAATCAAAGGATAGAAACGCTGAATCAATGGGGCAAAGACTAACTATATATGCTGTACCGTCTTTTTTCACAAACCAATACTGTAGACCCGAAGAAACTTTATCATTAGCCGGCACAATTCTACAGTAAATTTCCGCATATTCTTCTGTAATGCCAAAGATATTTTCAAGATATTTCTCTGCATCCCCGTATAAAGCCTGTACCTTTGGCTCAGCTTCAGATAATAACGGCATATGCTCAAAATGCTCACTGGCACCAATACTTAACAAGTCTCCGTCCTGTGCATTAATAAGTAAACTATAATTTTCAAATCGTTTAATAGTATACGTTACAATATAGTAAAGTATATCATCACCTTCCATATAAGATTGATGAAGATAACAGGATACTTTATAGTCAGTAGGAGTTTTGCCATATGTCTTATTAAGCCAGTCCCCTGCAATAGAAATGGCTTCTTCCTCGCTTATGCCATTTATTTCTTCCACTTTCTGCTGTAATCTCTCTTCTTCTGATTTACGTTTGGCATCTTCTTTTGGATAGTCCTTTTCATACCGCTTTTCTAATGCATAGTCTACTTTTTCACTAAAATCTATCATCTGTAAAAATTCTTCATCTGTCAGTTCCCGGTCAGGAAGATAATAGCATCCTGTTTTTTCTCCATAACAAAGCTTCCCTGAATCCACCTGGCTTTCATCCTCTACTATATTGATCTCCCCTTCCGGAAACCGTCCGTCCCTATTGTATTCAATCGTTAATTCTTTCATGCGCTTAAGCTCCGCATCCGTAAATTCCCTGGAATAAGAAGCTGCTTCATTACGTGCATTATCTATAACATCCACAACTTCTGTAAGTTCCTGTTCCGGCAAGCTCTCCATACGTTCTTTTACCTGATTGTTCACAACGGCACGTACAGTTAATCCTCCAGCTCCTACTGCCATTAGTGCAAGTGCAGCCACTACTGCTTTTCTCTGCCACCCATTTCCCTTCGTTCTTCCCATATAATCTCCTTTCTGTGCCTGTTTGACATCTTTCACGTTCATTAAAATCTCTTTCTCCATCTCCTGTTTGATGTGTATCTTTTCCATAACTTCTTTTAATTCCCTTTCCTCCATAGCCTACTCCTTTCCATCACATAATAATCTTAACTGTTCCCTTCCTCTCTGTAGCCTTTTTTTCACTGCGCTTGTAGAAATGCAAAGTATAGAAGCAATTTCTTTTACCTGATATCCTTCTATATGTGAAGATATATTACAGTTTTTAATTTATATGGAAGTCTAAGAAGCTCCTCTAATACCTCTCCTTCCTTTGGGCTCTCGAAAAAATAATCTTCCAGCAACTCCATGGAAACTACAGGATGCCTATGCTGGAATCTCCTCATATCTTTGGATATATTCACTGCCACCCGTATCAGCCATGCCTTTTCATGCTCTTTATCCGAAAACTCCGGATTAACAGTAAGGTAGCGGTAAAATGTATCCTGAATGGCATCCTGCACATCCTGTTCATTTCCCAAAATAACCAGGCATATTTTAAACAGCATGTTACTATATGTGGCTACCAACTCTTCTGCATTAATGGATAACACCTCCTTTTCACTATTAACACGAATAACCAATATAAAAAGTGACATAAAAAATGTGTTTTTATAATTATCTTTATTATGCTCACATAAACATCCCTTTTACTTTTTCGGAAATTAACATATCAAAGCTTCAGAACAAACGCATGAAATAGTATTTAGCCATAACTCTAAATTTAATGTAAAATTATAGATGACATTCTAATACATTCGTATACAATAACTCTATTAAGTCTAAATGGAGTAAAGAAAATGAGTATGAATAAAGCCTTTATTGACTGGGGCAGGGCTGTTACGGAGAAAATAGAAGGCGTAGTGGCAATTGACTGAAAAAACATTCGGCGAAGAAAAGATGTAACAAACAGTAAGAGGGCAATTCATGTGCTCAGTGCATGGACAGATGAAAACAATCTTGTATTAGGGCAATATAAGACAGAAGAAAAAGGTAATGAGAACACTGCAATACCGGAACCTTTGAACCAGCTGGATATCAAAGGATGTATTGTAACAATTGATGCAATGGGGACACAGAAAAAATTGCGGAAAAAATCATATCAGGAGAAGCAGATTATCTCTTATAGTTTGTTTTTATCCCCCCATTCGCACATTCCGTCCAATATAGGCATCAAAGACTTCCCTCGTTCCGTCAGACTATATTCCACCTTTGGCGGGATTTGCGGATATTCTTCTCTATGGACTAGCTGGTCTGCTTCCAATTCTTTCAAAGTAGAACTTAAAGTTTTATAAGAAATTTCCCCAATATATTTTTTCATTTCATTAAAACGGACAATACCAAATTCCATCAAGGTATATAGAATTGTCATTTTGTATTTTCCGTTAATAAGCGATAGTGTATAGCTAAATCCGGTATTACTAAGGCATTCATTTGAAATACAGCGTTTGTTCATTTTACACTCTCCTTTGGGTAAGTATATAACTCTGGTGTAAGTATCGCACCTAAATGTGCGTACTTGATTTTATTTCTATTCTCGATATTATTATAATATGATGTATAGAAAAAATCAATTTGCAAAACAAGGAGGATTATTATGAGTAAAAAAATGGTTGTAATTACGGGAAGTCCCCGGAACAACGGAAACAGTTTTGCCATGACAGATGCTTTTATCAAGGCGGCAGAAAGCAAAGGTCATACGGTAACACGTTTTGATGCTGCCATGAAAAATGTGGGAGGATGCCATGCCTGCGAAACTTGTTTCCAAACTGGCAAAGCCTGTTCTTTTGATGATGACTTTAATTCCATAGCACCAGCTATTTTGGAAGCAGACGCAGTTATCTTTACGATGCCGGTTTACTGGTATTCTATTCCGGCACAGATAAAGGGGGTAATTGATAAATTGTTTTCTTTCTGTGTGGCCGGTAAAGATATCGCAGGCAAGGAATGTGCATTGATTACTTGTTGTGAAGAAGATGATAAGTCGGTCATGGATGGTGTCCGTATTCCGATTGAGCGTTCTGCTGCTCTGCTGAAATGGAAGATGGTGGGAGAAGTTATGATTCCGAGTGTATTAAATGCAGGCGATATTGAAAAAACAGATGGCTGTAAACAGGCAGCAGCTTTAGCTGACAAATTTTAAGGGGGATTATGAATGAGTAAGAAAATTATTATTCTGAATGGAAGCCCTCGTAGGAAGGGGAATACCTCTGCACTGATTGAAGCTTTCACTAAAGGGGCAAAAGATTCAGGCAATTCGGTTACAGAGTTTTTCTTAGACGAAATGGATATCCATGCCTGCAAAGGCTGCTTTGGCGGCGGGAAAAATCCAGACAGTCCATGTGTTCAGAAAGATGATATGGATAAAATTTACTCGGTCTATAAAGAAGCCGATATTATAGTTTTAGCAACTCCTCTGTATTACTGGACAATAAGCGGACAGCTAAAATGTGCCTTCGACCGCTTATTTGCAGTAGCTGAGTGTGATTCTAACTGTCGAAATCCCAAAAAGGAAAGCGTTCTGTTGATGGCAGCAGAGGGTCACGGATTTGAAGAAACGCTGTATTGGTATGACCGTCTTGAAAAGCACATGGGATGGAAAAGCATTGGCAAGGTGCTTTGTGGAGGAGTTATGGCTGTGGGAGATATTGCAGAAAAACCGGAATTGCAGGATGCCTATGAACTCGGAAAATCAATTTAATAAGAAAGTAGAAAGAAGATTATTTATATTTTGGACATTTTTTCAAAGTTGTTTATAATGATTCTGTAAAATCAAGGGTTTGTAGATAAAATTGCGGAAACTCGAGAAATGCCTGTTCTGTTTACTTTTAAACCTTGATATGCTATACTATCATAGGTGTTAAAACTCTTTTTATTCTGCGAGTGGCGATGAAAAATTTCGTTTTTATATCGGTAATAAATCTGAGGGTTTTATAAAGGGAATATTTACTATTTCAAACATGAAGGAGATTACAGAATGGAATTACATAAGCTTAGTTCAAATGTCAACAAGAGAGCTGGTCTGTCAATCTGGAGAATCGTCTTCGGATTATGTTTATTAGCCGGAATAACGGTACTTGCTATTATTATTTCTTATACAATTAAAGATAATAGCAAGCAGGTGCAATTATATAGCTCACAAATAGATAATAAAATGTCAGAAAAAATAGCATTTATTAATACTGTTGCAACAGGGGTTTCTTCCGGAATGACAGATTTAGACTATTATGCGTATGTGGATGCGATGGTGGAACAGTATGATGACGTATCGGCAGTATATGTTTGCTTAAAGAAGGATGGTGTGGTCTATTCAGATGGAATTATGACTTATATGTCAGGCGGATGGCTGCCGGAAGAAGATTTTGTAGTGTCTGAGCGTGCATGGTACTCGGGTGCGGTAAATACGCAGGGTGTGTATGTGGCAGAGCCATACGTAGATGAACAATCCGGAAATATCTGCATCACTCTTTCGAAAGCGATATATAGCGGTGATTCCATCATTGGTGTAGCCGGAATGGATATGTATATGGATGATCTGGTTACATTGATTGAAAATTCTTACAATGGCGGGGATTATGTGTTTTTAGCATCAAAGGAAGGGAGCATCTTAACACATCCGAATGAAGATATTGCACTGAGCACTGAAAAAAGTACGGCGATATCAGATGCTTTGAACGGCAAATATAAAAGTGTATATGAAAAAAAGTTAGCAACAAGATTAATTTGGGATTATAGTGGGGGATTAAAATTTGCTATCTGTAACATTGCGGAAACGACAGAGTGGAATGTGATAGCTGTAATCTCTCTTACATGGATAATTGCGGTAATTGTTTTGATCATTATACTGACAGTAGTACTGGGTGTTGCTCTGGGGCAATGGGCAAAGCGGCAGCTGAACAATGGAATTAGCCCGATGTTTACACCGCTTGAAGAACTGGCAGCAAATGTGAGCAAAATATCAGAAGGTGAATTGGATTACGTTTTTCGTGTAGATGAACAGTCGCAGGAAGTAAATGCATTGTCAATAGCGCTTAATAATACAATGAAGGGACTCCAACATTATATTTCAGAGATTACAAATACCGTAACTTCTATTTCGGAGAAGAATTTGAATTTTAGTATTGATGGAGAGTATGCAGGAGACTATGAAAAGATAGAAATTGCATTGATTGACATTGTGAAAGTGCTGAATGAAAGCTTTGCAGAAATAAATGGGCAGGTAGCAACGGTGCTCCAATATTCGGAAAACTTATCAGATACAAGTGAAAGTGTTGCTAATGTGGCGACAGTGCAAAGTGAATCTGTTATGAATGCTTCAAGGGAAATGAAGAATTTGACAGATGATATGGAGAAAATTGCCGAACTTGCGGTTTCTATCAAAGTAAATACGGAAAATGTAAATGAACGATTGTCAGTTGGAAATGCAGAAATGAATGAGCTGGTTATGGCGATAGACGAGATAGCAAGCTGCTATGATGAAATTGCCGGATTTGTAACAGAGATCAATGCGATCGCAAGCCAGACAAATTTGCTTGCATTAAACGCATCAATAGAAGCTGCCAGAGCAGGAGAGGCCGGCAGAGGATTTGCGGTAGTTGCCGATGAAATTGGTACACTTTCAGCCAATAGTTCACAGGCAAGCGCAAAGATACATGATGTGATCGCACATTCCCTGACATCTGTTGAAAAAGGAAAAGAACTTGTTGCAAAAACAGATAAAACAATTTCTGAGAGTGCAGATTTTTCGGCTAGTAATACACAGATAGTCGGCGAAATTGTAAATTTTGTTGAAACTCAGAAAAATTCTGCGGATGAAATTTCTGCAAATATTAAAAAAATTAGTGAAATGGTAGAGGATAATGCGGCCAGCGCCGAGGAAAATGCTGCAATTTCGTTGCATTTAGGAGAATGTGCACAGATGTTGATGAATACAATTGCACAATTTCAGCTAAAAAAATAAGGACTGCTAGAATGCGGATGAAAATTATACTGACATGGGTAATATATTGAGAAGGACGGATGAAGAATATGGAACTACAAGGGACTTTCCTAAACTTCCGTACAGGAGAGGTGGCAAAGAACAGTTCTTATGATTTACATTCGTATAGGCCGATGAGTTGCTGACACAGGCTGTCCGCCAGTTGGAATTGAACCGTGCCATATGAAATTCCCTTTATAATTTTATTTTAATACCAAGTTGGTGTGGAATTGGTACGTAGAAATGAAATGAGAACTATAGGTGAGACTTAACACTGAGAGAGAGGAAAAATCGAGTCATGGATAGCGTGATTCGATTTTTTTATTCCGTCATGGGCTGAATACCTCGCTGCTTGAGGTATTCAGAAGGAGGAGGCTGGGGTTAGATATCCCGTAGCTTGCTACGGAGTGGTTCGTTGAAAACTATATATTGAATAACATTGACAATATTAATAAGCATGTGGTAGTATGAAATTATGTGTATTTGGACAGTTAGATGCACTAGGATGGAGCAAAAAGCTGTTTAGGTGAGTAGTATTTTCTTTAAGAATTATAAGAAGGTGCTAAGGACAAAGAAACCGGAACAAAATAAAGGGGAGAAAAGTATTATGAAGAGAATTAAAAAATTTACGGTTATTTTATTGGCATTATGTATGGCAGTGTTCGTAACTGCTTGTACACAAAGATCTCAGATTACTATGGGTGTTGGAGAAAGTTATATCTCGGCAGATGCAAAAAAGTATAAAAGTTCCGTAAAGTATACCAGCAGTAGTAATTCGGTGGCAACGGTAAGCAAGAAA
>JAIDHZ010000102.1 GCA_029052995.1 Lachnospiraceae bacterium
ATTATTCGAAACAACATACAATCAGTTCTTATGTCGATTATCGATGGACATATGGAAAAAACACTATTGGCAGGCTTAGACTACCAATTTCTCAAGAAAAAATAATTCCTGTAGGTAATGCCTTTGCTAATAAACGGATAGAAGAGGTGAAAAAAGCATCTGTAAATAACAATGGCGTGCGCAATATTCTGATAATTTCTGACTATAGTGCATCGGGGAATTTAGATGCCGTAGCAATTATGCTGTCTGAAAAGCTGAATAGTGCTGAATATAAAGTGATATTTAAGTTGCATCCAGGGGAGGGCGATTGGCGCAACAAATATTCAAGGCTGCGTAATTCTAAGGTGATAGTGAAAGGAATGGATCAAAAGCATGATATTAATTATTATATTATGCAGGCACATTGTGTAGTAGGTGTTTCCGGTACGGCATTGGTGGAGGCGGTTAATCTTCAGAAACCAGTATATGTTTATGGTAAGGCAGATACATCAATATGCTCTGAATTTTTGTATACAGCGGGTTATGCAAAGCTTGTAATGGATGAACAGGAATTGTTAAATTGTATTATAGAAGAACAGACTGTTTGTAATAGAGGTAGTCTATATGAGCAAAAACCAGTGGACAATGTGAATAGAGCAATTGCTAAAATCATTGGTAAAGAGGAGGAATCATTATGAAATATTGTAAAAAGTGTTTGCAGCCAGATACCCGGCCGGGGATAGTGTTTGATGAAGAACAGGTGTGCATGGCATGCCGCTATGAGGAAAGTAAGCGTCTGATTGATTGGGGCAAAAGGGAAGAAGAACTTCAGGAAATTGCGACAGAGGCAAAGGTTGAGGCGAAAAAACGTGGATTAAGTTATGACTGCGTGATAGGTGTAAGTGGTGGAAAAGATAGTACGTTTCAGGCTTTATATGCAAAGGAGAAAATGGGGCTTCATCCTTTGCTTGTGAATTGTGCACCCGATGAAATTACGGAAGTAGGCAGACATAATATTGATAATCTGAATAAGCTGGGCTTTGATATTATTTCGGTGCGACCGGATCCCAATATTGCGAAACAGCTGGCTCGAAAAACTTTTTTTGAGAGAGGAAATATTGTTGCGGCATCAGAGTACTGTTTGTGGGCATCAGCATATATTATTGCAGATAAATTTAATATACCATTGATTATTCAAGGGGAAAATGCCGCATTGACACTTGGGACATCATCTAAGCAGGAAGCAACTGGGAATGCCTATAGCGTTGTTGATTTAAATACATTGAGGGGCGGAAATGTTGCAGAATTAATTGATGGCGAAGACAACATTGATATGAGAGATATGTTTTTTTACAAAATTCCGGATATTGAGCGTATGCAGCAAAAAGGGATAAAAGCCATTTTTATACAGTATTATGCAAAGGAATGGTCGCAGGTGGGAAATGCGGATTTTGCTGTTGCAAGAGGTTTGATGGGCAGAAGTACCGAGGATTTGCATGATATAGGAAGATACCGTCGGTTTACGGCATTGGATTCTGATTTATGTGTGGTGAACCAAATGATAAAATATTTGAAGTTTGGATTTGGATTTGCTACGGACGAGGCTTGCTATGATATCCGTGAAGGGCGTTTGTCTCGAGAGGATGCAATCTGGTATGTGAAAGAATATGACGGAAAATGCGGAGAGCAGTATATTGAAGATGCATGTAGGTATTTATCCATTACAAAAGAGCAGTTTTGGGATGTTGTTGATGGATATGTTAATAAAAAATTATTTGAAAAAGATGAAAATGGAAAGTGGCAGCCCAAATTTGAGATAGGAACGGATTATAAGGAATAGGGGAGAAGTACACCATTATGAAAAATGTGACAGCTGCAGAATTTTATAAGGACTATAACCAGTTACCCAATAGGATTTATTTGTACGGGGCTTCGGTAACAGGACAAGGGATATTGCAGATATTAGAAGGTCTTGGAATGAATATAGAAGCCTTTGCAGATAAAAATAAAAGTAAATGCCAAAATGGATTCTGTGGGTATAAAGTGATTTTGCCGCAAGATATTCCTGAAGATGCCTGTGTTATTATAACAACGTCATCGGCACATATTGCTTCTGTTGACAAAATGCTTACAGAAGAATATAAGATTGCAAATGTATACTATTTTCCATTCGAGAGTTTTGTTGTGAAACAGCCGTTCTTTTTGAATGGGTATGATAATAATCAGGAAGCGGTATATGAAGAACAGTATCAGCAAATGATTGAAAGATATGATTCAATTGAAATATATCCTATGTGGGCAGATCGAATAGGTGAGTTTATCTATCGCTATATGATAATGCAGGAAGATGTTAAGAGAAAGAGTAATAATACATGTTGCGTTATATTGCCATATGTAATTGGTGATGTGTCTTATGCAAATACAAGGTTGATGGATATAATTTCTCGGCAAGCGCAGATGATATATCAACATAACGAGGAATTTTGGGCATATGTTATTGAAAGACACATAACAAAATTAGAATTTTGCAATACATATTTTCATACAATAGAAGCTTATAATAAAATGGCAGAACTGCCATGGAAGGAGGCGATGCATTATTTGCAAAATTCATCGCCGGTCGTGCAATTTTCAAAGGAAGAAGAAAAGGAAGCACAGGAAAAGATGGAACGGCTTGGAATAAGAGAGCCATTTGTCTGTGTTTTTGCAAGGGATAGTGCATATTTGTCACAAAGGTCAGGTGATTTTGATTATCATGATTACCGTGATTATGATATAAATAATTTCCATTTGTTGGCAGATTATCTTAAAGAAAAGAATATACAAGTGATAAGAGTGGGAGCTCAGCAAAATGGACAATTGGTGGGAGATAATGTAGTTGACATCACGAATGAAAAATATGATGCATTGTTGGATTTGTATGTGAATTCAAGGTGTAGCTGGTGGCTGGGAAGTAATTGTGGTAGTGAAAATATCTCAGCATTGTTTAGAAAAAAGAAAATAAATGTGAATGTGTCTTTGATAGTAGATACCTTTTGGGAGGTTCCATATTGTGTAGAATCGTGCTGTAGGTATATACCGAAACTATATTTTTCTGTTAAGGAAGAGCGTTATTTAAGCTTGAGAGAAATGTGTTTGCTTAATCTCAGTGATGCACAACCTTATTTATATGAAGAAAAATATCAGGTCACCTTGAAAGAAAATTCTGCTGAGGATATTTTGGATTTGTTTCGGGAATGTGAGCAAATAGAAAATGGTACATGGCAATATACAGAAGAGGAAAAATTCCTACAGGAAAAGTATCAGATGATTTTGATTGATATCTATAAGGAACACCCGGATAGTTTATCGGGTTATACCTATACTGTAAAACAGAGTGTTCCTGTTTTGCCGATTGGGAGTAGTTTCTTAAAAAAGTATAGTGATATTTTATTAAAATAAAGGAGAAAAATGATGGAATATAGAATCGATTCGCATAAGCTAATTTATCATCCTAAGGAAGTTAATCAATGGATGGAAACGGGGGATGTATTTCCTGTTAATGTAGAGATTGGATTGTCGGGAGCATGTAACCACAGATGCATTTTTTGCGGGATAGATTATATGGGTTATGCACCGAATTTATTAAGCGCAGATATTGTGTTGTCTAATCTAAGGGAAATGTATAAACGTGGAACGAAGAGCGTTGTGTTTGCAGGTGACGGTGAGCCGCTGCTTAACAAAGAAGCTCCTTTTATTATTAATGAAACGAGAAATATGGGTGTGGATGTTGCCATGTCCACTAATGGAGTACTATTTTCAAAGGAGGTGGCAGAGGAATGTATGGAGTCTTTAACATGGATGAGATTCTCTACGTCTGCATTTTCTGATGAAAATTATCAAAAAATACATAGGGCACGAAAAGGCGATATTGATCTCGTCTTTCAAAATATTTCCGGCGCTGCTGAACTGAAAAGAAAGAAAAATCTCAATACAACAATAGGGGTACAGATGGTACTGATTCCGGATAATGTGGACGATGCATATCAATTAGGCAAAAAGGTTAGGGAACTGGGGGCAGATTATTTTGTAATTAAGACATTTGGTCATCAACCACAAAGCGGGAGCGACTTGAAACAACACTATAATTGGGATGATTTTTATGATAAACAGAAAGAATTAGAAGAAAAAATAACAAGGCTCTCTACAAAAGATTTTGATGGAATATTTAGGACAAGCAGACTAGAGAAAAGAAAGATTAAATGTAATTATAAGGAATGTCATGCACTTCCGTTCTTTTCTTATATTGATAGTGCAGGAAATGTGTGGCCTTGTTGTATTCTAATGGGCAATGAAGGTATGTGTTATGGAAATATTTGTGAGAAAAGTTTTGCAGAGATTTGGGATAGTGATGAGCGTCGCAAGGTTGTGGAGCAGATTCGTAAGAATGGATTAAAGTTTTGTAGTCCGGATTGTAGATTGAATGAAATGAATTGGTACTTACAAGAACTAAAATATCCGAATGCACATGTTAATTTCATCTAAATTTTAGTGTAGGCAGTGGAGGTGCTTTATATGGGAAATACGGCGTATAGTAATATGAAAGTGCTTTATCATACGGAAAAAATTGAGGATTTAAAAAATAATAAACGAACGGCACCTGTATACATCAGGATAAAACCAACAAATGTTTGTAATCAAAGCTGCTATTATTGTGTATATGCAGATAATCAGGTTTTTGAGAATAGAAAACTTGATAAAAGGATGTCTATCCCGTGGGAAAAGATGGAGGAAATAATTTCAGATATCTCAGATATGGGTGTTAAGGCGGTTACGTTTTCAGGGGGAGGCGACCCGCTTTGTTACCATTCGATTATACCTGCTTTGCAAATGGTAAAGGATGCGAGTATGGATTACTCTATCATAACAAACGGACAGGAATTAAGAGGAGAAAAGGCAACCTGCTTGGCAGATGCAAAATGGATAAGAATTTCCATGGATGCAGCAGATGCTGCTACGTATGAAAAGATTAGACATGTGAAAACATATAATCAGGTAATAGATAATATTGCCGATTTTGCCCGGATAAAATCGGCAGAATGTACATTGGGTATTAATTTTGTAGTGACTCAAGATAATTACAGTAAAATATATGAGTTTTGTGATATGATGAAAAAGATAGGTGTAAATAATATTAAGTTTTCACCACTTATGGTAAAGGAAGATATTCCTACTTATCATAAGGCTATTCAAAAGGAAGTAGAAAAACAATTGGCAATGGCAAAACAAAAATTGAATACAGATACATTTAGCATTGTTGATAAATATAGCGATGATATGATGTTAGACAGCGATTTTGAAAAACAATACTGTACCTGTTATATGAAGGAAATATTTACGGTGATTGCCGCAGATCAAAAGGTATATTTTTGTCACCAAAGGGCGTATAGACCGGATGGAATAATAGGTGATATTAGTAATAAGTCGTTTAAAGATATGTGGTTTTCGGACGAAACAACAAAACGATTCAAGGAAATGAATGCAAAAAACGAATGTGATTTTCGATGTGCATTTGATGAGCGAAATATTCTGTTAAATGACTTGCTTAATTTGGATAGAAACCATATTAATTTTATTTGATTTGGAGTATAGAATGGAAAAATTGGAAGAAATTGCGCTTGATATTAGAAGAAGTATATTTAAAACAGTATATCATAATAGAGCAGGTCATTTGGCATCCTGCCTCTCGTCTGTTGAAATCCTAGTAGCGCTTTATTTTGGGGGCGTTATGAAGTATAATACGGCTAACCCCAATATGGCTGACAGAGACAGATTAATATTAAGTAAAGGACATGTGGCGTTGGCAATATATCATGTTTTGGCAAAAGCAGGGTATTTTGATGCAAAAGAAGTATCCACTTTTTGTAAGGAGGGGACTTTTTTTGGTGGATTAACTACTTATGGCAAAATTCCGGGAATTGAAACGACAACAGGTTCGCTGGGACATGGTCTGTCTTTTGCTGCAGGTGTAGCGATGATGGGACAGTCTGACCGGTGTAAGTATAATGTATATACGTTAATTGGTGATGGTGAATTACAAGAAGGTGAGATTTGGGAAGCAGCAATGTTTATTATCAATCATAAATTAACCAATCATACGATTATCATTGATAATAATGGTATTCAAGCAACAGGATATGGCAAGGACATCATAAATTTAGAAGATATTGCACAAAAGTGGGAAGCTTTTGGATTTTCTGTAATCGAGGTCGATGGTCATTCAATACCGGCATTATTAGAGAGTATTCATAAAAGAACAGACAAGCCTAAGGTAATTATAGCTAATACGATTAAGGGCAAGGGATTGTCTTTTGCAGAAAATAAAGGGGATTGGCATTATAAAATGCCATCAGAGGAAGAGGTTACTCAAGGGTTGCTGGATTTAGATATGACAAGAGAGGAATTATCGAATTATGAGAAATAAATATAAGGAAGCAATTTATCAATTGATGAAAGATGACAGCCGTATAATTGCTATACTTGTAGATAGTGGAACAGAGGAATATGATGATGTAAGAAGAGATTTTAGCGGCCGTATTGTAGAATGTGGTATTGCGGAGGCAAATGCGGTTGGTGTTGCTGCGGGAATTGCGAGCTGTGGATATATACCGGTTATTTATGGCATGGGAGCTTTTTTGGCTTATAGGGCGTTTGAATTTATCAGAAACGATGTTTGTCTGCAAAATCGAAACGTAAAAATCGTGGGAAGTGGTGGTGGAATTGGATACAATAATCTTGGACCAACTCATCATACAACAGAAGATATTGCAGTTATGACATCTTTACCGAATATGACGGTGCTAGCGCCGGCAACGCCATTAGAAGTAGCACCGGTTATGATGGCAGCAGTATCTTATATAGGACCGGTGTATATTCGTTTTGGTAAGGCTTTTGAGGAAGAAATATACCAAGAGGAACCGATAATAGAAATTGGAAAAGCCAATATAATTAGAGAGGGAAAGGATTTGACAATTATTGTTACAGGTTCAATGATTAGTGACGTGGTAAAAAGTACCGAACTTTTAGAACAAGAGGGGATTGATACAGAGGTTTTGAATATGACAACTTTAAAACCTATTGATAAGGAAGCAATTATTAAATCAGCAGCTAAGACCGGAAGAATATTAACTGTGGAGGAACATAATTATTATGGGGGGCTGAGAAGTTTGGTTTCCGATGCTCTGATTGATACAGGGAGGAGAGTTGAATTTCAGTCAATTTGTTTTCAAGATGAATTTTGTATGCAATATGGTTGGAGACAAAATATAAGAAAAATGTATGGTATATCTGTGGATGGTATTTTAGAAACCGCTAGAAAGATGATGGTGTAAAATATGAAAAAAGTTTTGATAACAGGTGTGAATGGATTTGTCGGTTCCAATATAGCTAATTATATGGTAGAAAAAGGATATGATGTAGTAGGCTTATATCGAAGAAAAGTTGATAGATATAATAGTAAAATTCGGTATGTCCAATGTGATTTGAGTGAGCCAATTCAATTAAAGGAACATTTTGATGTTGTAATTCATCTTGCTTCTCAAGTGGAGAATGCACAGGTGTATGACTATGTTGTTAATACAACAATGGCAACGGCGAATCTGATTTCCTATTGTGAAAACGTAAAGGTTGATTTTTTTATATTAGCGTCTAGTATTGCTATATATGGGGAAACCGATATAGAAGTAGATGAATCCAGTGACAGAAAAAATGTAGAGCCGTATGGTATGGCAAAAATTTTTGCTGAGCAGTTGTTGATGAATTCCAGCATTCCTACGAAGATAATTCTTCGTTTGCCGCGGGTGTTGGGTGTGGGGGCTGAC
>JAIDHZ010000103.1 GCA_029052995.1 Lachnospiraceae bacterium
CCCCCCCCCCCCCCCCCCCCTCCCCCCTACTGCACGCCGCCCCGCGCAGCTCGATATATACCATTTGTATAATGAATATGATAAGGGGGGGGGTATCGGTTTAGGTTTTATGTTCAGGTGGTGTTTCTGAAATCAACGGTATGATTGTAATAGCACCAATAGGGAAAACTTTGGGCAAAGCATGGAAGCTTTTGGCTGCTTAAAGGGACATGGATTTCAAAAGTTAAGGACAAATTATTTGAACATATAAAAAAAAGTCATATCATCCAGCCTGTTTACACTGGTTCCATTTAAATCCATATAAAAGGTTTTTCCCTCTGAGAAATAAATCTTTTGGTCAATAAGTTGAAGGTTCATCGGGTTTCCTGTATAGATTTGTTTAAGGCTGCTGCCATCACTTTTCACACACCAGATACCATCTTTGTCAGGCTTATTATCCTCCGAAGCAGTTTGGTAAGTGGAGGTATATATAACCCCATTTGAAACATTAAACTCGCATACTTTATAAGGGAATGTAATAACTGTGGAGTTGCTGTCATTTGCTTGTACGCCACCGGGTGGCAATGCGTCAATTTCATGGACATAGATTTTATTCCTATAACCAATATTATCCCCTATATCCTCCAGTTCTATTGTGGTAACATAAAGTAAGCCATCTTCAATACAAAAGCAGGATATAAAATCGTCAATAATAACAGCTTTTGTTCCATTGTGGATATCCAGGGAAATCAATTGATTTTCTGCATGGTCCCAAATATATAATTTATCCTTATAAGGATAAAAATTGTCCGTATATTTGTCAAATACAGAAAGTATTTCCGTTTTTCCACCTTCAACCGGTATTCTGCATAGTGTCTTGTAGTCTCCCCCATCTTTCAGGTAGTAAACAGATTTATCATATAGCACAGGATTTAAGATGCTGGCATCATCAAGACAGATTAAGTTACCGCCATCCTTATCCATGCGGTATAGCCCAGTGGTGTATCCCGATTCTGAATCACTGCCATTCATTGTATATTGTGATGAAAAGAACAGATAATCATCTGTAATGTTGATATCATGCATCGTATAATCACAAATGACTTCTTTTTGTGTGCCGTCTTTGGAAACACGGATTCCTCGTTCGCCCGGTACATCCTGGCTGTAGTACAGCCAATTTTCATCACAGGCGATGGCACCAGAAGAATTCACATTGCCGGAGAGTATTCCTATATCCAAATCATGCCCTGTTTTAGGGATGAGCAGGATGGTAACTGCTGACACCAACAGGAACATAAACAGGAGCAGACATATTATGGATAATTTAATTCTTTTTTTCGTCTTTCGACTCTGCCCATTTTGATTCAGATAGTTTTTTAAATCGTCCAGACATTCCTCCGGGGCTGCATAACGGTCCTTTGGAGAATGGGCACACATTTTACAGATGATTTCACCTAATTTCCTGTCCGCATTTTCAGGGTATGGAAGTAAAGCACCGGAGAGTCTCTTTTCGACCGCTGATTCAAGATCAGAAAATTTGAAAGAGTCATCTAAAAAGGGTAATCTACGGTTATTTAACAGCTGGTACATCATAATTCCCAGGGAATAAATGTCTACGGTAGAGTTAAAGGTCTGGCCCGCAGCAATCTCTGGTGCCATATAAGCAAGGGTTCCTTTATGGGATGCCATCATTGTTTTTTCCAGAAGTCTGGCACTTCCAAAATCGCCCAGCAGATACCGTCCATCTGATGTGGCAAAGATATTGGAAGGTTTGATATCCCGGTGGATAATATTGTGTTTTCTGCATTCTGACAAGGAGGTCAATAAATCAATTCCCATTGCAGCCACTTCTTTTGAAGAAAATTCAGATTCTTTCGTTCGCAGAAGTTTGTTAAGAGGAAGCAGTAAATCCATTCTGATTAAAATTAAACGCACAAAGGAATCCGATTCTTCAATTACATCATATTCCTGATAGTTTACGATTCCTGTATGGTGGTTTAATTTTTGGCATACCCTGACCTCTGCGAGGATTTCGCGAGTCATTTCATCAAGATATTTTCTTTTGGAAACACAATCCTGTTTTTTCAGATGAAAGGCATCTGCTTCGTTATCTATCGTTATAGGAATGACCTTCAAGGCACAATTGTTTCCGTTATTATCTGTTATTCTGTATACTGTTCCGGAACTGCCTTCTCCGATGGTATCTTCTAAATACCATACATGGAATAAAGGCTGTTTGGAACGCAGTAATTGTTCATCTTTTGCTGATAGCATAATTACACCTCTAACGTTTCTTTCTGCGGGAAATGAGCCAGGGCGTGCTTTCGCACTATTGACTTTTTCCGAGCAAATATAATAATTCGTCTGTTATATCAGAATCTATGTTGAAAAGGGTATCGGTTATGTATTCGAATAAATCGGTATCATGTTCAAACTGGTAATCCGTCATCTCGAATTGGTTTAAAAGGATTTCACATTTTGCTTTCATTTCCGGGTTTTGGGTGTATTGCTTTAACAAAAGTGCATTTGAAAATTCAATTCCGGGATTTCTGATGGTAATATATTCTACGGCAAATATGACGATACTCTCAAGCTTATCTTTTGCACAAAGAGGTTCCATACCTGCCAAGCTGAGCATAGTACTGATATCATCACCGCTCATGCCAAAATGGATGCCCAAAGCAATAAGACTGACCCGTGAAGGGACCGTTCCATAACACCTCAGTTTACTGATCATAGTATTAAAACCTGCAACAACCGCATGATTATCAATATGATTTTCAAGAAATGCGTTTAACGTGCCTGAGGTTTTGTGTGGGTCTACTGTATTCAATTTAATATAACTGTCAATAAAGTCCAGCAGTTTCACATAGCTGTTGGCAAATGTCTTTGCATTTTTTTCTACAAATTGTTCAAAGGACAATAATGTTTTTATAGAAATCAGTTCAAGCTCTAACTGCCCTGTTGAAAAGTAAATGAATTCTTTGTTTATGGCTGACTTCCGGTTTTTTATGACGTCACAGAGAATGGAGGAAAAATGCTCTTTGAGTTCCATACACTGGTCATAATCCAAATGATTGCATAAGGAAAAAATGGTAACCGCATCCTCAATATTTTTGGCGCTTAATCTGGGATATTTTCCGTATCGCTGTAAAAAGCTATTCATATCATTAAGTGACATATTTACTGCAAATCCAATACGGATGAACTTCTCCCGGCTCCTTGGGATTTTTCCCTTTTCACACCATGAGATAACTGTATTTCTGCTTATGCCGCACAATCTGGCAAATTTTGTGTAAGTATAACCGCCAGAATCAAGCAGATAGTTGATAAATGCTTTCCAGTTAATAAAATATTCATTGTACTGGTCCAAAAAGATACGCATATCATTTATGTCTTCGCACTTGGTTATGGTATTGTAGAGGTCATTGGTTCGTCCATCATGAATATCTATTGACATATAATCTCTCCATATAGTTGTAATAAGCATAGCCGATTGGGTTATATTGTATTCTTGCAGAAATAAAATGTCAAGAAGCTGGCATGTGTCAGTTCGTTTAAAACTCCCGAATTTTAAGTGTTAAAATATGAGGTGAAAAGGGGATAAAATATCATTTGCAAAGAAGGAGAAAATAATGAACTCAATCAAAAGAAAAAAGTCTACATTACTTGTCTGTTTAGGATTGGTGTTGGCACTGATGCTTACTACATTAGTACCGACCGCCAGCATGGAGGTACAGGCAGCAAAAAAGGTTACAACAAAAAAGGTTACAACAAAAAAGGTTACAACAAATTATAATTGGAGAAAAGCCCCAACTGTAAAAATCGGTACTACTAAAGTCACTGCAAAGCGCGCAAAACACAGTTATGGTAAGGAAAAGAATATAGTTATGCCAGGCTTTATAAAGTTCAAAGCACCAAAGGCAGGAACTTACCAGTTTACGATTTCAAATCTTGCCAGAAAAGGGAATGACAAAGGCTATACGAAGATAGCATTAGTATGTCCACATCCAGAGTGTAAGTATTTAGAAATTCCCCAAAACGTGGATCCCCTAACGTATACAGCTGGAGAGGTTGTTTTTTGGACAGGTGCCGGAAGTGCTAATTCCATCTGGCCGGATAAATATCTTAAGGTAAAGACAAAAGGGGGCAAGTCGAGCACACTTTGTCTTGCTACGGAGATACATTCACATGAAGAGATAATGAAAGAAGCATATCTGACTTCTCGTACAGCAACTGTAAAACTGAGCAAGGGACAGGTTGTATATATGGGTTTTAGAAACTATACTACGAATACATGTACCCTGAAAATTAAAAAGAAATAAATAAGATAGTATGAATAAGGAGATGATCAAAAACGGTTTTCTCCTTATTTTTGTATGACGGGCATGCCCGTGTTCTGTGGTGAAAGTCCACTTAGGCGTAGCTGCCAACGAACTTTATAGCGACTCTCAAGGTTTGCACCGTGAGGTGTGGGCGAGAAGAAGAGATAGCGAAATCGTAGCCCTACGAACAGAAACCTGATATTAAGGTGTATATGGCGGGTAAGTTGGAAAAATGTAACGAAGCCCTAAAGGTAGCCGTAACCCATGTGCATAAATCGGGAGGGTAGACGAGGAAAGAACATGGACTTATCCCGTGAGGTCTCACAGGCGGTTTCGTTAGCCGCAGTAACAACGAATTGTGAGAAGTCAGCAGAATCCATAGTAGGCTGTCTTTGAAAAAATGAAGATAAGCCGAAGGGCTGAACAATGTAACAGTGCAGACAAATGTATGTGAGGCATGAAACCTAACTTTAGTCGGGGTGGTTCCTGCTTCTTTGTTTATATGCAACTATGTTATGATAACAGAAGGTACAGGTTAAAACAATCTGACAGATAATGTATGTGTCAGCTCGTTTAAAACTCCCAAATTTTAAGTGTTAATATAATTTAGGTGTTAAAACTATGCATATATATTTTGCCTCGTTTCGACACCTAAACCAAATATAACAGAATACAATATGAGGTACAAAAGGGGAGAGGGTGATAGTTTTTTTACAAAAGAGGATAAATTAAAATATCATTTGCAAAAAAGAAAGGATGAAAAAAGATGAAAGTGATGAAAAATGCAACACAATATTTTATTACAATGTTTTTTATTATGGCAGCATTTTATATGACCGGTATAACAGCAAATGCTGCCGGAATCACACAAACGGGTCAGACGAAAAATTCAGTCACAATCAGTTGGCCGGCTGAAAGCAGAGCAAAGGAATATTATATCTGTATTGGCTCAAGTTATAGTGAAGCAGATTCAGCAGCACCGATAGCCGTAGTACCAATGGGTACTACAACTTATACTTTTACCGGATTACAGCCAGGAACAAAATATGAGGTGTTTATAAAATATAAATATCAGGAAAGCTTAAGTACACGTCCTTTTTATGTGGGAAATATTTCGATAAAGACACTGCCTGAGAAAGTTTCCGGCGTAAATCAGGAAAAATGGTGGTATGCTGGAGATTTAGCTAAAGAAGCTGAGGTTGAGATTTCATGGAAGGAACAGCCGGAGGCAGATTATGAGTATGTAATTAGAAATAGTAAAAATAAAGTTGTAGAAAAGGCAGAAAATGACATAAACAAGGCGTATTTTTTTAAGGCGAGCAATACCATGGTATATAATATACAGGTGCGTGCTTATGTTACAATTAATGAAAAAAAATACTATGGTGAATGGTCGGATAAAGCGTATATATTTCCACAACCGAGGGTCAAGAATGCGAAAATCAGCGGTGGTAAATTAAAGATTACATGGCATAAGGTAAGTGGTGTTACCGGTTATGATGTTTATGTATCCACAAAAGAGAAGACGGGATATAAAAAAGTGAAAACACTTAGCTCGAAGAAATCCTCTGTTACCATTTCAAAGCTGAAGGGTAAAAAATTCAGCGCAAAGAAAACATATTATATATATATAGTAGGAAAGAAAAAAGTAGGAAATAAAACCTATACAAGCGGCAGACTCTATTCCTATAAGTTGACAAAGGGAAAAAATGGACAGTTAAAATGGTCATTTATTAAGACAGCATCATAGAAAGAAAAACGCAAATAATAAAGAGTAATTATATTTTAGGCCAGTCGGATGGAGGAAAAACTATCCAGACTGGCTTATTTAAAATATAGGTGCAATTGCCTGTAGAGTATGATACACTTTCTATAAAGATTAGAGAGGCAGGGGGACATAATATGCAGGAAAAGATTTTGCTGGTAGAGGATGATTTTGCACTGGCAATGGGGACAGAATATGCACTTCAGACAGAAGGATATCATGTGATACGTGAGGGGAATGTTGGCAGTGCAAGGAAGGCATTAGAGCAGACCTCTATTTACACGCGAATTTATGTGAAGGATGAAGGGAAGTATTGGAGTTCAGAGTGAAGAGGGTAAATACACCTGGTTTATCATTACTTTTGTAAAATAGGAATTTTGTGGTGATTCAATTATAACAAGGGTTAAGTGTTTTTCATTTTTTGTGATTAGAAGATATGGCAGAAAAAATGGGGAAACTCAAAATGATATGTGGTTGTCATCATTACCAATTTAATATATACTTATCTAAAACATAGAAGAAAGGTGGAATGAATTGAAATGTTAGTAATTATCCTGTCATCTGTTGTAGTTATTGGTACGCTGCTTATGTTTTCGGTGCTATCAATGAGTGTTCCTTGGTTTCGCCGCCATTATGATCTTGAGAAATGGGAAAAAGAAACTCCTATACAAAGATTCTGTAGAACGTTTATTCCTGGTTTAATAGGATATTTAATTGTACTAATCTTGTATGCGAGTGAATATCTTTGAGACTGGGTCTAACTCTCGTAGGATGCCTTTGGAAAATTTCCCCCTATAATTGTCTGTAAGTTGTGGGAATGCCTTTTCGAGGAAGAGTTGGAAATAAGAGGATGCTTCAGGAACGTAAGTGCGTGAAAGCATAATTTCAAAAAATACATTTGCTGATTTAGTAAGTGTCTTTTTTGCATCCAAAAGGGGGAGGCAGATGAAGGGCTGAAGGATGTTCAAGAAAATGCTATTTACGACTCTGATGAAGCGTTTGATGCATTAGAAAGTAAGTACAAGGTTGAAAGAGTATTATGTTATAACGGAAAAGAGAATTATAAAGGCTTTAGAATATACACTGTTACAAGACATAGACATCGTTAGTATTTCCATGAAATTGGATTTTTTTAGTTAACAGTTATTAAATGTAGTCGAGGAAGCATATAAAAAAGGCGTTTTTATTTTAGCTGCTTCTGATAATGTTGTATCTTATCCGGCAGATTTAGAATATGTACCCAGAGTACAAAGTAACCCAATCAATGAAGAAATTATGCATGTTAATAAGAAAACAGTTTGTATAGGGAAAAAGCGAATATACATATAACATTGGTAATAAAGTTATCAACCTAGAGCCTTCTTCAAGTCTTGCCTGTGCTTATTATGCAGGGGTTCTAGTGTACTGTATTAGGGAGGAGAACCATTTTGAATGAAAATTATATTCAAAGAATTTTTATAGATTGGGTTGAAATTTCTGACGATTCTTATCTAAAGAAGATTACTGCGATAAGCAGATTAAAATGTTTGGATTTTGATAACAGGATTACTTATTTTGTTGGAGAAAATGGAACCGGTAAATCAACATTATTAGAGGCTATAGCAGTATCGTACGGATTTAATCCAGAGGGAGGCACTATTAATTACAATTTCTCAACATATGATGATGTGTCAGAATTAAGCAACGTTGTTAGAATCAGTAAAGGTTATAGAAGACCCAAAGGTAATTTTTTCTTTCGTGCCGAAAGCTTCTTTAATGTAGAATTAGAAGAATATCGCGATATAACCCCGAAAGAAGTATTTTATGAGCGATACGGTGGAAAGTCATTACATGAACAATCTCATGGAGAAAGTTTTTTATCGTTCTTTCAAAACAATAGAAAGGATGGATTATATATTATGGATGAGCCGGAAGCAGCACTTTCTCCACAAAGACAATTAACACTGCTAATTCAGATTGCCAAAATGACAGAGGAAGGCTCACAATTTATTATTGCAACACATTCTCCTATACTTTTAGGAATACCGGGAGCTAGCATATACTCTTTTGATAATGGTGAAGTTAGTTTATGCAATTATGAAGATACGGAATGTTATACAATTATGAAATTGTTCATAAATGATCGAGAACTATTTTTACATAGGCTATTGAATGAATAATATTACTTTAATTTGTGATGTAAAAATTATAGAAGAAAATAAAGACAGATATTTTGCAGATGTAGATGAAATGGTACGTTGGATTGATCAACCGAGTATTGTGCCATTTCTACAAAATGTTCCTGATGAAGCTAAGGAGGACTTCCGTAGCGAAGTTATTCAAAATATGATTGAAAGGACAAAGCAGCCAGATGGTACTTGTTTTGAGACATTTCGAAGAATAAATTTTTATGCAAGGAAATCATGAATTAAGCTTTTATTCGCACATAATACCATTGTTTCTATCGCAAGGTAGGGTATAACAGCAAGGGTAAGACAGTCTTTATTTAGTGGATTTAGGCATTTGTGAAGGATGGAAAAATGTGTTGATATATTTGAGTCCCTGGTTATCATGCCCTATTTTCCCACCCCGTGAAAAGTAACAGAAAAAGGGAAACCCATCGGACAACCGCTAAAAAATGCTTGCGGCACTTTGGAGATTGTGGTATATTGAACATAAAGAAAGACATCTGCGCTAACAGATGTCCAACAGGAGCTACCGATAGACGGTTAGCCCGATTAGTGAATTACGAAATAGCCGTATCCTTTGGTCGGGGGCGGCT
>JAIDHZ010000104.1:0-2052 GCA_029052995.1 Lachnospiraceae bacterium
CCAATACGGTTGATTTGATTATCTGCGATATCACATTAGAGGATGGAAACGGGCTGGATTTTTGCATGGAAATCCGAGAAATGAGCCAAGTGCATTTTATATTTTTGACAGCCTTAGATCAGGAAATGGATGTGGTAATGGGATACGAGGCTGGTGCAGATGATTATATAGTGAAGCCCTTCAGCCTTGCTGTTTTGATTTCCAAGGTAAATGCAATATTTAAAAGAATGGCTGGAGGTGGAGAGGATAAAATCATCTCCGGGGATGTGGTTTATTTAAAAAATGAAATGAAGGTGCTGGTCAGGGGAGAGGAAACCTCTCTGACAAAGAATGAATTACGGTTACTGTTTATTCTGATGGAGCACCCCAAACAGATTCTTTCCAAAAATCAACTGTTGGAGCAGATGTTTGATATCAATGGGGAATTTGTGGATGAAAACACCATTGCAGTCAATATCCGCAGATTAAGGGAGAAGATAGAGGAAAATCCCTCTGCCCCGGTGTACATCCGCAATGTGCGGGGAATCGGATATCTGTGGGACATGAATTGCAGCAGCTAAGTATAATCCTTTGAAAGACACCTGCACAGGGCTGGGAAAACTTAACTTCTGGCAAATGCATTGTGTAATAGCACAAAATGCTTTAGCATAATAACATGTTGAAATAATGCATGCTGAACATCTTAGAAAATTCGTACAGGTAATGGAGATAAAATGGATGAAACATAGCAGATGGATGTTAAAATATATAATTGTATTGTTTTTACTTCTGGCTTTTGCATGGAGCTTCCAGTTCCATAATATGAAGCGGGAGGAAAAGGAAAATGTGAGTATTGTCTGTCAGATGTTAGGTGAAGCCAGAACGGGGGTATCATTTGAGCAGATAGCCGCAGATTTACTGAAGGGAATTGAAAATGTTAAGGCTGTAAATACAGGCATGGACATCTTAAGGGAATATGGTTATCATGCAGATTATAAAAGTGTCTATGCCAAAAGAGTGAAGGAACAGGCAGTCAGGCTAGCACTATTTTATGTAGTGCTGTACCTTGTAATTTGTGGATTTTTTTATCGTATATACCTGCTGTTAAAGAAGAAAAGAGAAAAGGAATTTTTGCAACTTCAAGATATTTTTGAGAGCTTTTATAATGGTAATTATGATTATCTATCGGAGGAGTACGGTGAAGGTTATGAGGCACAGTTTTATAACCGGATAGAGGCTTTAGGGCAGAAACTGAAATGGAATGAGGAACGTATGCGGTGCGAAAAGGAGGATACAAAGGCGTTGGTAACGGATTTATCTCATCAGTTAAAGACACCTGTAGCATCCATAAAAATGTGTTTTCAGCTTTTAGAGGAGGAGAATTTACAGCCGGAGGAGCAAAAGGAATTTATGGAAAGGCTGGGAGAGCAGATTTCCCATTTAGATGGACTGCTTGAAGCACTGGTAAACATTTCCCGCATGGAGACGGGCATAATTACCATTCATAAGGAAGCTGCTGCTATATTTGAAACAGTGGTTGGTGCAGTGAATCAGGTTTACATGAAAGCAGAGGAAAAGGATATAGAGATTTCCATTGACAGTCACTCTGCAGAGCTTGAAAAACTTATACTGCCCCATGACATCAAATGGACGAAGGAAGCCATTGTAAATGTGTTAGAAAATGCCATCAAATATAGCCCGGAGCATTCCAGTATCAGGATTGTCATGGAGCAGCAGACGCATTTTTTCCGGATTGAGATAAAGGATGAAGGAATCGGCATCAAAAAGGAGGAAATCAACCGAATATTCCAAAGATTTTACAGGGGAAATCATGAGGTGGTGAAAGCGGCAGAGGGTTCCGGTGTGGGACTTTATCTGACAAGGAAAATATTAGAGGAGCAGGGAGGCAATATTACTGTAGTGTTACCCTTTGGCAGGAGGGAAACGAAAGGAAGCACCTTTGCAATTAGGCTAAGTCTAAAGTAAGTAGGTATTGGCTTTGAGAAAGGATAACTTTAGTATTTGCCATAGTGAATGTATTGCAAATTGATTGTAACAAGGTGTAGGAGGGAT
>JAIDHZ010000104.1:2062-3544 GCA_029052995.1 Lachnospiraceae bacterium
GGGTTTGCAATATGCTTTGAATGCATTAGTACTGGATTAGTACTTTTTATGAAAAGCACTATATCTGTGATATAACTAGCGTAAATATTCTATTTTTATGCTCTTTTGGACAGATATTTTAGGGGGATTTCCCCTAACCAGTAGCATTTTGTGATAAAAAATGCGTTGCCGCTGAACAGTTTATAATTTAATAGACTTTACAACCTGAATATGGTACAATATTAGAACAATTACAAAAGGAGGTGGCAGGATGGCAGACAGTGAAAAGATGGATTTGATTCTTGAAAAATTAGATAACATTGATAAAAAGGTAGATAACATTGATAAAAAGGTAGATAACCTTGATAAACAGGTAGATAGTCTTGATAAAAGGGTAAGTAGTCTTGAGTCTGGTATGCAAGAAGTTAACCGTAAGGTAACAAGTATTGAATTGATTCTTGAAAATGAGATTCGTACTAATATACAGCGGGTGGCGGAAGGACATCTTGATTTGTCAAGAAATATGCATGAAGTCATGAAACCTAATAATGAGATTGAAATGCTTGCGATTAAAGTGCGTATGTTAGAAACAGATATGAGGGAGTTAAAAGCAAAAATTTCATAATTTAATTATATATTGTATAGCAAAGTGTAAAGCTTGGTAATTTATCAATGCTTTACATTTTCTGTTTTAGAGTTTTTATTATGAAAAAAATGTATAGCCGGCTGAAAGGAGAAAAAGCAATGCCTTTGGACATCAGACTCTGCTGATATCATAGATTTTTATCTGAGGGAAGGAAGTGACAGAAAGATGCCTTATATGAATGATAAACCGGATGCTAAGGCAATATTAGAAAATTTAGGTGTTAGAAAATCCCCTATTTATCCAGACTATCGTCCAGCTATTCGAATAAAAGATGATTATATGACTACAAGTAAGATTGACTTTGAGGGTATCATTTCCGGAAACGAAAGTAAGGAAGTGGAGATTTGTTTTCTGTCTCCAAAGTATTATGGAAATACGTTATGGACTGGCAGAAAACTAGAGGTATACGAAGGAGAGCATTTAGTAGCATATGCTGTGATTACGAAGATAATTAATCCAGTACTTAACCGGGATAAAGAAAAGTATGTGATGGTGGATGGGCGGAATATGTCAAACTGGAACACATTTTATGAAGAACTTCAGAATAAACTTACGAAAGGTTTGGGCTGGAAAATGGGACATAATTTGAATGCATTGGATGATGTGTTAAGAGGAGGGTTTGGTTGTCATGAATATGGGGAAGTGCTGCATATAGTGTTTATCTATACTTCGAAGGTAAAAGAGCATATGGGACAGGAAACGTTTGATACAATTTTGGGGATTATGAAGAAGAATGAAAATATACGTTTGGAATGTTATGAGGAACACGCATTTTAGCGATTTGTTAGTGCAACTATAAATTTGGATGTGGTAGTATGATAAAGAAGAAAAATAATCAGGCATATTAAAGAATCAAA
>JAIDHZ010000105.1 GCA_029052995.1 Lachnospiraceae bacterium
AAACTGCTTTATATATTTATAATTAAACAATATTGTACCATAGTCCCTCGATTCTAATAATAAATTTATAAATCATTTCTTATAAATAAGGAACTCCCATCCTTTTGTAGAAGAATTAGAGTGCCCAAACAAAAAAAAGACTCCTTTTGAATCATTCTACAACAAATACTTACACTTTAAAACTGGAAATTCTATTTTTTTAAAACCATATTTTTATAAGGCTTTCAAAGCCTGAAATATAGTTTACTGCTAACATAACATATATCATACATGGGGGAATTTGCAAACAATGATCATCAGAGAAATCAACAAAATTTGCGTTTTTCCTGTAACTTTATTTTCATATACACATATACTATCAGGAGTATTTTATCCAGAGGCAAAATATTATGAATAGTACAAACACTATGGACAATGTGAATACAAATAAAAATATGAGCACCATGAATAATGCAAATAATATGGATATGCTAAACACACTGAACAGCTCTGCTGAAATCTCTATGACTCAAATGCCGGAAGGCTTTATTGAAACTAATTTTGTAATCAATGTATTTAACGCAGTTATAGACGATATCTCCTTTGACCGGGGAAACAGATTGGTTACAATCTCCTATGAGGAATGTGTAAGGTGTGTAAACCGTGGAAATCGTGTAACACTTATTGTAGATGACAATACGCAGATTATCGACCAGTGGGGAAATACTATCGCTGCAAACAGGCTGCAGCGCAACATGAACATAAATGCCTCCTTCTCCTCTGTCATGACTAGAAGCATTCCTCCCCAGGCCAGAGCATTTACTATCCAACTGCTAGACAACACCTCATCCTACAATACAACTATTGGAAGGATAGTAAATATAAACCATGCAGATCGTTTTATAACCATACTCACAAATTCCGGCGTGTCACCAATAATAAGATTCAATATTGCTCCTGATGCTGTTATTCTGACCCCGGCTGGCAGAATGACAGGTCTGTCCGGCCTTACTCCGGGTATGCGCGTAAGGATAACGCATGCCACATTTATGACTCTCAGTATCCCGCCTCAGACCACAGCATACCGGATACAGATACTGTGGTGATTCCATGCTTTTGACACTGTAAGAGTGGCATTCGTTTACTCAAATAATCTGCCAGGGTTATGTTATGCAGACACAGCCTTGGCAGACAATACATAAAACAATATATAAGCTTTCTGCTTTTTTCCATATTAATTTGCATCAAGCATCCGACATAACACCTTTGTTTGACTTTTTATCCCTGTTAATTTTACAAGAGTAAGTTTAATCTCTTTTTATATTTTGTAAAGTGTTTTTCACTTAATTTTATTACAAAATCACTTAATTATATTAACCAACAATATCTTTTCCCTTTTCCATACTTATACTGCCTGGTTTACAATTTAGTTTCCATAACGGCTCGTACAGCCGTTTTAAGATATGGACCAATTTGTTAATATTCCCCGACTCAACTACCACATCATACTCATCCGGAACACTGCCAAACGTAACCGTCTTTGTAAGTCCGGATTCTTCTTTCAGATAATTAATCATATTTTTCTTGCTTGCATTCCTGTTAAACATCTTAAGGTATGAATAGCCCTCCGTGTCCACAGAGTTATACATCTCTATCTTTAATTCTTTTGAATATCCCTTTTCCTCTAACAGCAGGTAAAAATCCTTAATCTTTTCGTATTTATCAAAAAGCATTATATACACTACATCTTCCGATTCCGGCACCGGTCTTTTTATGTAATTTCTATAAGGTGAATGCCTAAGCTTATTGACAAGTGACCTTTGAATTTCATCTTCCATATCCTCATAATAAATTACCAATGTATCATCTATAATCACATTTGTAAAACACTTAAGTCCCTGTCTGTGAATCAGCGTTAACAGCTCCTTTGCTTTGTCCTTTGATATAACATACACTTTCTTATATTCATGCTCTCTTATATCGTATAATACTGCACCATCCATAGCAACCACAGGCAGCCTTAACCGTACATCACTCATTAATTCCATGACCGCTGCAGGTGTACGTACAGTGGATACTGTGAAATTCGCCCCATCATCAATCATACGGTTAAGCTGCACTCTGCTGTAATCCGATAACCTCTCCTGTTCATTAATCAATAAATCATCAAGTCCTGATACAAACAGAACATCCTTTTGTTTATTCTTTGGCAGCGAAAAGCTGTTTACAAATATCCCTACTATAATTCCAATCGTTGTATCCAAAAAACGGTTCCACACAAACAGGTATGGATTTGCATCATTTAAATGATTAACCACAATGCTTAAAAAAACAACACAGGAAAAATAAGATGCCTGTTTTTTATGAATTACAACTGTTGTATAAAGAATCACAACAATCATAACAGAAATAAAAGCCGCATCAATCCACTTCCCAATAACCCCTGACACGGCAAACTCACCTTTGCCCAGCAGAAAAAGCAAGCCGTACAATGCACCTATCACCGTTCCAAGCATTCTCTGTAATGCGCTTTTCCACGTATCTATCGTATATGCCTGAATACACCAGATTGCCGCCAGTTGTGAATAAAAAACAATACCGTTGTCACCTCTTATAAATGAAATGGCAAAGCATAATGCTACTGCTATAGCAGACTTCATAATTCTTTTTCCCATATGCGGAAATGTCTTTTTCTTATCCATACGCAGACCTTTTAACCTCTTTCGCAGTTTATATTCTTCTCTTTTCCCTGATTGCTTTATTTAACGCATTTAATACCCTCTTCTTGTCTGTACTCCACAGCGGCGCTATTAATGAGCTCTTATCTCCGTCTCCCGTCATCCTGTGAATAACCATATTCTCCGGCAGCAGGGCAATACAGTCTGCCACCAGTTTCACATACTCATCCATTTCCAAAGTACGAAACTTTCCCTCCGAAAATTCCTTTTCAAGATCTGTCCCCTTTATTACATGAAGAAGTTGAAGCTTGATGCCGTCTGCCCCACTCTTTCCTACATAGGAAACCGTTTCTTTCATTTCCTCTACGCATTCCCCCGGAAGCCCTAATATAACATGTGTAATCACGGAAAGACCTGCGGCCTTTAAACGCTTCACGGCATCGTCATATACCGGCAATGCATATCCTCTGCGGATGTACTTTGCAGTTTTTTCATGTATTGTCTGTAGTCCAAGCTCTACCCATACCGGTTTTACCATATTAAGTTCCTGTAAAAGATTCAGGACTTCTTCCGGCAGGCAGTCTGGTCTGGTGGCAATGGACAGGGCTGCAATTTCTTTATGAGATATTGCCTCTTCATACAATTTCCGCAACCGTTCCACCGGAGCATATGTATTGGTAAATGCCTGAAAATATGCAATATATTTTCCATTCTGGATTTTTCCAGACAATTTTTCTTTTCCTAACTCAATCTGTCTGGTTATTGAATCCCTACGGCTTTGTGCAAAATCACCTGCCCCCTTTTCAGAACAAAAAATACAACCTTTCGTGCCTAATGTTCCGTCCCTATTAGGACAGGTGAAACCACCATCCAATGCAATTTTATATATTTTTTGTCCAAAATTATCTTGTAAATACC
>JAIDHZ010000106.1 GCA_029052995.1 Lachnospiraceae bacterium
TTGGAAGCCGGGAGGAGATTTTTTTCTTTATAGAGAAAGGAAAATATATGCTAACTACAGGTGTTGTGAGAAGAAACCGGAAAGGTGAACAGTTTTGCGGCGATAATTTTTCCGTTACAAAACTGGATAATCAGAAGGCTGTTTTGATGCTGTCAGATGGAATGGGATTTGGAGAATCTGCCCATGTAAAAAGCGAACAGATTGTGGAATTGTTAGAACAGTTGTTATCAGCAGGATTTTGCAGGGATTTGGCTATTGAACTGCTGAATTCTTTTATAAGCTTTCTGGCGGAAGGAAGCAGCAGCTCCACTTTAGATCTTGCCATGATAGACTTTTATACAGGGGATACAGATTTTATTAAACTCGGAGCCTCTACCACATTTATAAGACGCAGTAACCGTGTAGAATGCATTCGTTCCACTTCCCTGCCGGTGGGGATTTTGGAACAGGTAGAATTTGACACTTGTGGACGGAAGCTTTATCATGGTGACATGATTATTATGATCAGTGATGGTATACTGGATGGTATCTTATTTGAAAATAAAGAAACTTACTTAGCCGAGCTGATTGCAGAAACCGATACCAACAATGTGCAGGTAATGGCACAGACAATATTGGAAAATGTAGAAGATATGCACCGGGGAAACATGCGCGACGATAGTACCGTTTTGGTGGCTGGACTGTGGGAACAGTAGGACATGTTTGGAAGGTCGTAAAACACTGAGGTGAAAAAATGCTTGAAAAGGTACGCAAATGGATTAAGGCAGAACAAATGATTGAAGATGGAGAAAGTATTGTGGCAGGTGTGTCAGGTGGGGCAGATTCTGTGGCACTTTTAATGGTGATGCTTGATCTAAAGGAGGAGTATCATTTGGCATTATCGGTTGTGCATGTTAATCATGGGATCCGTAAAATAGAGGCAAAGGAAGATGCAGAATATGTAAAGGGGCTTTGTGAAACATATAATGTACCATTTTTTCTTTATGAGTCATCTGTTCCGGAGCTTTCCAAAAAGTGGCAGGTGTCTGAGGAAACCGCAGGGCGCAAGCTTCGCTACCAGTGTTTTTTTGAGGTTGCTAAGAAAACCGGAGCTTCATGTATTGCTACAGCACACCACATGGTAGATCAGGCAGAAACTGTACTGTTCCATATGGCGAGAGGGAGTAACCTTGCAGGGGCAGCGGGAATTCGGCCGGTTAGTGTGATTGGAGAAAAGGAAGATGGGATTCGTATTATACGCCCGTTGCTGTGCTGTGAAAAGGAGGAGATAACTGCTTATTTGAAGCAGCAGGATATTAAATGGTGTGAAGATGCGACAAATGCTGATGATTCATATACAAGAAATAAAATACGTAACCAAATTCTTCCGGTGCTTAAGGAAATTAACAGTAAAGCCATCCCTCATATTGCAGGGTTTGCTTCGGAGCTTTTGGGGTATGAAGAATTTTTCAACCATATGGTTGAGGAGTATATGCTTAAGGAAGTTTCCAGTAAAATTGAATATGGAACTGAAAAACTAAGTGAAACTGCCTGCGAGACTAATCGGCACAGGTTGTCAGACCAAAGCCCACTGCTGGCAAAGGCAGTTATTTACCAAATGATTACAAAGGCGGCAGGTAAAAAACAGGATATTACGAAGGAACATGTGCAATTAGTGTATGGATTGTTGGATAGTCAGAGTGGGAAACGAATCAGACTGCCTTATCAGACAGAAGCAGTGTGCTC
>JAIDHZ010000107.1 GCA_029052995.1 Lachnospiraceae bacterium
CATTTCAAGTTATGTATTATCGTGCAAAGCAAGTAGAGTTGTCTGAAGAAATTACAAATATTGAAAAGTATTTGAATAGTGTTAATAAAGATTTGCTTGAGGATTTGTGTAGTCAGTCAATGGCTGTATTAAAAGACAAGCTGGCAAGAAAGTATGAGGCTAACAATGGTCGTAAAATATTTAATGAAGATAGTTTGTGGAAAGAATCATATGAAGTTTTGGCGGAATATCCAGTTATATTAAGTACAACATTTTCGTCAAGAAACAGTTTGAATTCAGATGTTGTGTATGATTACCTCATCATGGATGAGGCGTCACAGGTAGATATTGCAACCGGTGCGCTGGCACTTTCCTGTGCAAGAAATGTTGTTATTGTAGGAGATACCAAACAACTTCCTAATGTGGTTACAGATGATATAAAAGCTAAGGCAAAATTCATATTCGATAGTTTTAATGTAAATGAGGGATATCAATATACGAAAAGTTTTTTGCAATCAGTTTTGGATATTATACCCAATGTGCCACAAACACTGTTGCGAGAACATTATAGGTGTCATCCTAAAATAATCAATTTTTGCAACCAGAAATTTTACCATGGAGAATTGATTATTATGACAAGGGATAAGGGCGAAGATGATGTTTTGTCGGTGGTTAAAACAGTAGCAGGCAATCATGAGCGTAACCATTATAGTCAGCGTCAGATAGATGTAATTAAAAATGAAATTATACCTAAATATGTTTCAAACCCACAAGAAACAGGAATTATAGCACCATATAAAAATCAAGTGGAAGCTTTGAGCAGGGAGATTACTGATATTGATGCTGCTACAGTGCATAAGTTTCAGGGCAAGGAAAAAGAAAACATCATTATATCTACGGTGGATGATGAGATATCAGATTTTGCAGATGATCCCTACTTAATCAATGTTGCGGTATCAAGAGCAAAAAAGAAGTTAATGCTGGTTGTAACCGGAAATGAGCAGGCTAAAGAACGTAATATAACAGATCTAATAGATTACATTCAATATAATAATTTTGAGGTTGTCGATAGCAAGATTTATTCTATTTTTGATTACCTTTATAAGCAGTATACCGAGGAAAGAAAGGCATATTTGCAGAAACATAAAAAGGTATCTGAATATGATTCTGAGAATTTAATGTATTCGTTGATAGACGAAATTATTGCTGATAATAACTATTCAAGCTTGGATGTTGTTTGTCATTTCCCCCTAAATATGCTGATTAAGAATCCGGAATTATTGAATGAACAGGAATGTCGGTATGCAATGAATCCGGCTACGCATTTGGATTTTCTGATATACAGTAGAATTACTAAAAAGCCTGTGTTGGCGATTGAAGTTGATGGATACGAATATCACAAAGGAGATACAGTACAGTCTTCACGTGATTTGTTAAAGAATCATATACTGGATTTGTATGAAATTCCGTTATTGAGATTTAAAACAAATGGCAGTGGTGAAAAGGAAAAAATTGTAGAGATGCTGAAAAAGTTGATTGGATAACGAAAGGAAAGGTGCAGTCTCTGATAAATCCAATTATGTTTCATATGATCAAAGAAGGATTCCAAAGGAATATTATCCCCGCAGCGTGCCCTGTAGATATACACTGCTTTAGACCATTTTTTTCGACAGCTGGATAAAATTAAATAACGTAGAGAAATTCGCATGTGAATTTGCTTGCAGGGGCATAATATATTGTATATAATGTAACCAAAGGAGTTGATTGATATGCCAAATATTAAGCCGATATCAGATTTAAGAAATTATACAGAAGTATTAAAGCAAGTAGATGCATCAAATAGAGTTTATCTTACACGAAATGGTCATGGTGAGTATGGGATTCTTACTATGGCAGAGATTGATGAGCTCGACCGTTATCGAGCAGCTTATACATTGGTTTCTAAGTTGAGAAAAGCAGAGGAGCGTGCAGATAAAGAAGGTTGGGTTTCAGCAGATGATGTAGAGAAGGAACTAGTGCAGTGTCTCATTCATATTTAGATAAAGCGTACTGGATATATCGTCACTCTGCAAGGCGGAAGATGGAGGCGTAGCGGTGGCTACGTCGACTGATGACAACGCA
>JAIDHZ010000108.1 GCA_029052995.1 Lachnospiraceae bacterium
AATCTATACCTGTTGCTTTTCCAAATCCAAATACCTGCTGATATTTTGAAAAAGTCTTTTTGCCTTCAGACAAAGCAATCTCCATCAAAGCAACGTTGCATGAAGATATCAAAGCCTTTGTAATACTGACCTGCCCATGTCCGCTATGATTATGACAATTGATTTCCCTGTCTTCTACCTTCTTTTTGCCTCCACAAAAGTAACTCTCATTTCCTTTTAATACACTCTCCTCCATTGCGCCTGCAATCGTAAATGTCTTATATGTAGAACCGGGTTCAAAGCCATCAGAAATAATATAATTCCGCCAGGCTTTATTGAAGCACAACAGCTTGAATTCTTCATCCATGCTGTTTATTTTTTCTGCTACAGATATTTCACCATTCTCCAGTATTGCCTTAAAGTCTGCTTTCTCTTTAGACAACTCCTCTCCTTCTCTTGCTTTAAAATACTTTTTAACCACAGTATCATCCAGCAGATGGTTAATATTCTTTTTCTCAAGAAGATACTCTATTACGCTGTCCTCATATGGTTCATTTAAATCAAATACATTTGAATTTGCCATGGCAAGCACTTCACCGGAATTTGGATCCATAACCAAAACCGAAACATTTTTTGCACCTGTATCCTGCATAAATTTATCTATTTTTTTCTCTACAATATTTTGCGCATTTGCATCTATTGTTGACACAACATTATATCCATTTATAGGACTTTTAGTGGTACGTTCTAAAGTCATGTCTTCTGTAAGATATCCGTATTCCCTTCCGTTAACACCATTTAACTCATCAGTATACCATCCTTCTATCCCCCCCTGTCCAACATTGCCGCTTACGGTAAATCCTATTGCATGACAGGCAAGTGTCCCATAGGGATAAAAACGTTCATATTCATCCTCAAACCACACGCCCTTTATATTTTTTGATTCTTTTGTTGCAAGAAAATCCTGAAATGGCTTTACCTTTTCATACGGCAGCTTCTTCAACATTTTTTTGTAAAGTGAGGTTTTATCTTTTAATGCCTTATCTATATCCTGATCCGATAAATCAAAGTATTTTTTCAACGCACTTACTGTGTCTTTTTTTACTTCATCACTTTGCAGTACATTTTTGGGCTCCAGTATCAAATTATACACTTTTTCACTGGTTGCCAACTGGGTGCCTGTGCGGTCTAATATATCACCCCTGCGATATGGAATCTCAATACTGTCATAGCTTTGCTGAGCCAATACTATTTTCTCATACCGTTTTCCATCTTTTAAATTAATGTACAATATTTTTCCTACCAAAAAAGCAAATGCAAGCGTAAAGAATATCACTATTACAAAAAATTTTATTTGCATTCTGGCAAGAAAACGTTTTCTCTTTTTAGCCATAATCTCACCTGTTCTTATTCTTTGGGAACATCCTTAAACTGTTTTACATAATCAGGATCACTAGCCTCATATGAAACAACCTGTCCATTTTGCGGATAAATCATACCTAATTCATTGGTTGCCACATCATACACTTTTGTTAAATTTACAGAACTCTCCAGTCTCTTACTTGTCTCGTTATTAGTATCGGTAAGTTCTGTCAGACTTTTTTCAAGAGCAGCAATCTGTCTGCGTTGTTCCGTGATATCTGCCTGCAATGTCAGCATGTTCACGCATGCTGCAAATAAAAATACTGTTGCAACTGTAAGTGCCATCGTATATTTCAAATCAAATGCTTTCGCATGTCTTGTATTTCTACTGATTCTCTTATTGACTTTACGTTCTTTTTCTCTTTCCGGTCTTTCTTCTCTTATCGGTGCTGTATTCAGTTTTTTGGCTGTATTACCCTCAATGTAATAGCCTTTTTGATAATTTCTTGAATCCACTAATCTCATTCCCCTTTTCTAAAATACGTCTTATCTGGTGTAGATAACCGTATTCGCATATCCATTGTATCTTTATTACTAAACACCAATTACAGCCTTTCAAAAATGCGAAGTTTTGCACTCTTGCTCCGTCTGTTTTCTTCCAACTCCTGAGCACTTGGCAGTATCGGTTTTCCGGTAATTACTTTACCCTTAGAAACCTTACCGCAAACGCATAAAGGAAAGTCGGGAGGGCATGTACAAGGATTCTCATTTGTCTTAAACATCCTCTTTACAATCCGATCTTCTAATGAGTGGAACGTAATTATGCAAATTCGGCCCCCTGGATTTAACAGATCTATCATTTGGTCGATGGATTGCTCAAGAATGGTCAGTTCCTGATTTAATTCAATCCTGATAGCCTGAAATGTTCTTTTTGATGGGTGCCCTCCTGCAGACCTTGCTCTAATTGGTATAGCAGCCTTTATAATGTCATTGAGTTCATAGGTTGTCTCAATAACTTTTTGTTTTCTTGCCATACATATGTGTTTGGCAATATTTTTTGCGAATTTTTCTTCGCCGTAATCCCTGATCACACGAAAAAGTTCCATTTCCGAATAATCATTAATTATATCTTTAGCAGTCATATCCTGCCTCTGATCCATTCTCATATCAAGAGGTGCATCCTCCCGATAAGTAAATCCCCTGTCCGGTGTATCAAGCTGATAGGAGGATACCCCCAGGTCAAGAACCAGTCCATCGACACCGCCGACTCCAAGCTCAGCTAAGACCTGAGGGATTTTTCGATAATTGCTTCTTATTATGTCTATTTTAATTTTATCCTTATACGGAGACAGCCGGACACCAGCCGCAGATATTGCAGCTGCGTCCTGATCTATTCCTATGAATCTGCCTTTATCGGATAACTGTTTGCATACATGATATGCATGTCCGCCACCACCTAAAGTGCCATCTACATAAGTCCCATCTTCTCTAATATTAAGTCCCTCAATTGTCTCATTCAGTAATACTGACTTATGTGAAAACTCCACGTTATCCTCCTTACAAGGAAGTACTCAAATGCTTAGATAATAATTCCTAAATCTTCCATTCCCTGGGCAATCTCATCAAAATCAATATCGTCAACATTGTTGCTCTCTTCCCATTTTTCCTTGCTCCAGATTTCCGCACGTTCACCAACACCAATGATAGTTACATCTTTTGTAATACCTGCAAAATTCCTCAGCGTAGCCGGAATTAAAACCCTTCCCTGATTGTCAACCTCACAATCTACAGCACTACCCTGAAAAAATCTTTTAAGATTTCTGGAGTCTTTGTTCGTTGTTGGAAGCTTGCTTAGTTTGCTCTCAAATAATTCCCATTCATCATTAGGATATGCAAATAAGCAGCCATCAATTCCTTTAGTAATTATGAAGGATGCTCCTAATTCTTCCCTGAGCTTTGAAGGTATGATCATCCTGCCCTTAGTATCTACGGAATGATTATATTCTCCTTTTAATCCTTTGGACATGATCTCACCTCTCCCTCTTCTAAGGTGGAAACGGTGCATTTTGTACTGATTTTTGATAAATCCACCACAATCTACCACATATCATCCACAATCCACCACTCACAACCACTATTCTACCCCATAAAGTTACACAATGCAAGAAGAAAAATCAAAAGAAAACCAATATTTTGTTGTAAAAAGTGCTAAAATCCCATTCAAGTTTTTGTTTATTTTGTATATTTTTTATTAAAAAGTACAATATATTGTGATATATTTTCATTTTTTCTCGAACATCTTGTGTTCAAAATTATGTAAACCATAATGCCACTTTTGCCAAACTAACGTTCTGAAAACACTCGTTTTTTCCCACTTTTTTACAACCATTTTTCAAAATTACATTTTGGTACACAAAAAAAAGAGCCATCGCATATTAAAAACGACAACTCCATTTATAT
>JAIDHZ010000109.1 GCA_029052995.1 Lachnospiraceae bacterium
ACTTCATAGTAATTACGTTTAATAATAAGTATAAGGAGATTTGATTTATGGCAAAGAAAAAAAGTACTTTAGGTAAATTATTTGCATTTACAACTACTGTTGCTGCAATCGGTGGCACTTGTTACATTTTCCGTGATAAAATCAAACAAAGTTCCATTTACAAAACTGTAATAGGCAAATTATCTACCCTGACCGAAAAAAACGATAACGATTTTGAAGATGATTTTTTCTTTGAAGACAGCGCAGATGATTTTGAGGATGTTTTTGAAGATACAGATCCTAACAGAGAATATACTTCTATCACAATCAATGCAAAAGAATCCGACAGCACAGAAGAACAGAATTTAACCGATTCTACCGTTGAAGATTCAATTGCCAAAGAGGCTCATACATCAGAGCCAAATAATGCTGAAACAGCCGCCAAGACAACATCTGATAAAGATGCATCTGATAAATCTTCCATTACCGGAAGATTTGATGAGTCTATTCCGACCATTAACCTGAATGCATTTTCTGCTTCCAAGCCCGAAAATGCTTCCGCCTATGAAAATGAGAATTTATCCGACTCTTCTGATGATCCTGATGTACTGGAAGAACAGGACAAATTAGATTTTTAAAATATGATTTATTTACTATACGGAAAGGATTACCACACTGGTTTTAGTGTGGAAATCCTTTCTTTCTTCTTGGGAAGGAGAATGCATTATGTCAACCAGTTATCATAGCTTCGCCCAGGTATACGACAAATTTATGGATAATATTCCATATGAAGACTGGGGGCACTACCTATATGGTCTTTTTCAAAAATACTCTATTAAAGAAGGAACATTAATTGAACTTGGGTGTGGCACAGGCACACTGTCCCTTATAATGGCTCAGCAGGGATATAAAATCATTGGAATTGATAATTCTGTTGAAATGCTGACAATTGCTGCTGCAAAAACGGCACAGCAATCCAATATTACGCTATTATGCCAAAATATGCAGGAATTAGAATTAGGAAATACATATGATGGATTCTACTGTCTATGTGACAGTTTGAATTATCTTTTATCAGAAGAAGATGTACTTGAGACTTTTAAAAGAATCAAGCATCATTTAAAAAGAGAGGGTGTATTTATATTTGATTTAAAAACACCATATTTCTACGAAACGGTCTTAGGCGACCAGATCTTTTGTGACCACCAGCCTGACTGTAGTTACACCTGGGAAAACAGTTATTTTAAAGAGGATCGCATTAACCAATATGAATTGACCTTTTTTGCAAAAAAATCCGACTCAGAATTATTTGAACGTTTTACAGAAATTCACCACCAGCGTGCATTTTATATATCCGAAATTATTGACTTACTGTCAGAAGCTGGTTTAGAATATATAACAGCCTATGATGCTTTTACCGATAGTCCTCCACAAACGGACAGTGAACGCATCTACATAATTGCAAGAAACGGAGAATAATACAATGAATGATATAATCATCAGCGGCATGGCCGCAAACAACCAGATTCGATTTTACTGCGCCTGCACATCTAGTTTAGTCGAAAAATCCAGGCAAACGCATAACACAAGTCCTGTTGCAACTGCTGCTTTGGGACGCCTGTTAACTGCCGGTGCAATAATGGGCAGCATGTGCAAAAACAAGACCGATGTATTAACCCTGCAAATCCAATGCTCTGGTCCAATCGGAGGACTGACAGTAACTGCAAAGGGGAATGCCACGGTAAAAGGTTATGTTAATCATCCGGACATTATTTTACCTGCCAGCAGCAAAGGGAAATTAGATGTAGGACGTGCATTGGATCTTGGTGTTCTAAGTGTTATTAAAGATATTGGTTTAAAAGAACCGTATGTAGGCCAGACCAATCTGGTCACCGGAGAGATTGCGGAAGATTTAACATATTATTTTGCAGCAAGTGAACAGATTCCGACCTCTGTAGCTCTCGGTGTCCTAATGGAGCGCAGCAATACAGTTAAACATGCGGGAGGTTTTATAATTCAGCTTCTTCCGTTTGCAGAAGAACACATTGTAAGCGATTTAGAGGAACGTCTGAAGGACTTTTCCTCCGTTACTGACAAAATGAATCAGGGTGCTTCTCCAACTGATATGATGGAACAATTATTCAGAGGATATGATATACAATATAACACTCCTGTTACCCCTTCCTACCAATGTGATTGTTCCAGAGAACGTGTATACCGTACCGTAATGAGCATCGGACGAAAAGATATTGAAGAAATGATTTCAGATGGCAATCCCATTGAAGTAAATTGTGAATTTTGTAACAGGCATTACCAATTTGACACCGAAGACTTAAAATCCATGTTATGAAAATCTTAAGATATCCTATTACATTACAAATTATGTAAC
>JAIDHZ010000011.1 GCA_029052995.1 Lachnospiraceae bacterium
TCTTTACGCTGCGGTATATACCTGAACCGGAATTTCTGTTCGGATAATTCCAGTTCCAAATCTGCCTTTTTACTTCTTAAACTGTGTAACCGTTCGGCAACAATATTAATCTCAGGTTTTTCATAGCTTCCGCCCCATATTTCCATTGAAATCGCCCCCTAACAAATCCGGTCTCCGTTCCCTTGTACGCAGCAGGGACTGTTCATACCGCCATTTTTCTATATTTTTGTGATGACCGGACAATAGCACCTCAGGAACTTTTTTTCCCATAAATTCCTCCGGTCTTGTATATTGCGGATATTCAAGCAAATTATTCTGAAATGATTCAAACTCTGCACTGACATCATTATGCAGAACTCCCGGCACAAGACGCGATACTGCATCAATTACTACCATTGCCGGCAGCTCTCCTCCCGTAAGTACATAATCCCCAATAGAAATATTATCGGTTACAATCATTTCAAGCACCCGTTCATCAACACCCTCATAATGTCCGCAAAGAAAAATTATATCTTCTTCCTTTGCCAGTTCTTTTGCAATCTGCTGGTTAAAAACCTTTCCCTGGGGTGTCATATATATCACTCGGGAACATTTGTTATTTTGAATATTATAAGATATGCCATTTTCCATTATTGAATCTGACGCATCAGACAAACTATCCTGTAATTTATCTTCAATATTATTCTTCCTATTCAAAATATCCTGCTGTACATGGTTATATGCGCGGTAAATCGGACCAGCCTGCATAACCATGCCCGCTCCCCCTCCATAAGGATAATCGTCAACATGTCCGTGTTTATCCTCTGAGAAATCACGGATATTGGCTGCATCTATTGTAATATACCCATTTTTCACTGCACGGCCAATAATGGAGGTGTTTAATCCCTCCATGATCATTTCAGGAAATAAGGTCAATATATGAAAATGCATATTACTCCTCCATTCCCTTCATCATCTGAACGGTTATTCTTCCCTGTTTCATGTCGATACTAAGAATGCACTCTTTAATTGCCGGCAGCAGTAATTCATTATTATCTTCATCTTTCACCACATATACATCATTGGCACCTGTGGGAATAACTTCAGATAACACCCCAAGCCGCCTTTCTTCTCTTGTGACAACCTGCATGCCAATTAAATCTGTAACAAAATATTCATCTTTTCCTAAAGGAATGGCATGTTCTCTATCCACATATATTTTACACTGTTTATATTTTTCCACATCATTGACATTATCAATATCCTCAAAACCCAGTATTACCATATTCTTGAAGAATTTACAGCTCTTTGCTTTCATGGGCAGCATTTCGCCCTTATATTCTACAAAACATTCCTTTAACTTTTGGAATCTCTTATTATCATCCGTTGTGGGAAAAACCTTTACTTCTCCCCTGATTCCATGAGTGGAGGTTATTACTCCAACCTGCAGTAAATTTTCCATATATGTCCTCCTAATCAAATACCACAGCCTATAATACAAATGACAGCCCACCCATTTCCAAACAGAAATAACTGGACTGTCAACACATTTCTTTTGAATATCCCAGACCTTATTTGATATCCACAATTACCTTTTTATCACCCTTGGAAGCAGCCGCTTTCACAACTGTACGGATAGACTTTGCAATTCTACCCTGCTTACCGATTACCTTGCCCATATCCTCCTGGGCAACCTTAAGCTCCACATAAATAGTATCTTCCTTTGAGGTCTCAATCACCTCAACCTGCTCCGGGTAATCAACTAGGGATTTTGCGATTACTTCTACTAATTCCTTCATCTACGAATATCCTCCCAAGTCCTATTTCTCAATACCTGCCTGTTTCAAAAGCTTAGCTACAGTATCAGTAGGCTGAGCGCCGTTTGCTAACCACTTCTTTGCTGCTTCCTCATCAATCTTTATTGCACTTGGATTCTGATTTGGATCATAGGTACCGATTTCTTCTATAAATCTGCCATCTCTTGGAGAACGTGCGTCTGCAACAACAACTCTATAGAAAGGATGTCTCTTATATCCCATTCTCTTTAATCTCATCTTTACTGCCATTTCATTTTCACCTCCTTTTAATTCTGTACAAAATGTACTGCTAAATAATATATGTCTAAACCAAAATGGTTCCTACATCAAAATCCAAAGGGCATACGGAAACGTTTCCCACGCTTTCCACCCATCATACCATTCATCTGTTTCATCATTTTCTTCATCTGATCAAACTGCTTAATCAGACGATTAACTTCACTTATATCTACACCGGCTCCCGCAGCAATCCTTTTCTTACGACTCGGGTTAATAATTGCCGGATTGGCACGCTCTTCCTTTGTCATCGACAGGACAATTGCCTTGGGGCGGTTAATCTGCTTTTCATCAATCTCTACATTTTTCAGCTGGCTGCCCACTCCCGGAAGCATGGAAAGCATATCCTGCATTCCACCCATCTTTTCCATCTGCTCCATACTGTCTAAGAAGTCATTGAAATCAAATGCGTTTTTACGCATTTTTTGCTCCATCTCTTTTGCCTTCTCATCATCAATGGCATTCTGAGCCTTTTCAATTAATGACTCAACATCACCCATACCTAAGATACGGCTGGCCATACGCTCAGGATAAAACTGCTCCAAATCAGAGAGCTTCTCTCCCATACCAACATAAAAAATCGGCTTACCGGTTACTGCCTTAATGGAAAGAGCCGCACCGCCTCTTGTATCGCCATCGAGCTTTGTCAAAATAACACCATCAATACCAATCTGGTCGTTAAAGCTTGATGCCACATTAACTGCATCCTGACCCGTCATTGCATCTACCGTCAAAATGCTATATGCAACGGAAACATTATCCCTAATCGCCTTAAGTTCTGCCATCATATCCTCGTCCACATGAAGACGTCCGGCAGTATCTAAAAACACAATCTGAATCTTATTCTTTGCAGCGTGCTCTACAGCCGCTTTTGCAATATCCACCGGAGAATGGTTATCTCCCATGGTAAATACCGGCACACCCTGTTTCTCACCGTTAATCTCTAACTGCTTAATCGCTGCCGGACGGTATACATCACAGGCCGTAAGCAGACAGCTTTTCCCACGCTCTTTATACTTTCCTGCAAGCTTTGCTGCCGTTGTCGTTTTACCGGCTCCCTGCAGACCACACATCATAATAACAGTTACTTCGTTAGATGGTAACAGCTTAATCTCTGCCACATCGGAACCCATGAGCTTATCCATCTCTTCCTTGACGATCTTGATTACCATCTGACCGGGGTTTAAGCCTTTTAATACATCCTCTCCAACTGCACGCTCACTTACAGAATTAATAAACTGTTTTACCACCTTAAAGTTAACATCTGCCTCAAGCAGGGCACGCTTAACCTCTTTCATGGCTTCCTTAACATCTGCCTCGGTTAAAACACCTTTACTTCTTAACTTTTTAAATACATTCTGCAATTTGTCAGATAAGCTGTCAAATGCCATATGCTACCTCTCTTTAAAATACTTTTTAATAACTCTCGTAGATTGCCTTCGAGATGCTCTCAATTTCTGTGATTTTGTTCCTAAGTTCTGAATTATCAGCCATATTCAGCAGCTCGGCTGCTAAGTCATGGATGCGGCTTACCCTGGCATTTGTTTCTAAAAACTTTGCAACTAGTAAAAGCTTACTCTCGTAATCCTCTAAAATGCTATCACACCGTTTTACAAGGTCATAAACTCCCTGCCGGCTGATTCCCTCATTCCTTGCCACCTCGGAATAGGATAAATCATTAAGCACAATATCAGAATAAACAGATTTCTGATGTTCTGTCAAAAGCTCGCCATAAAAATCATATAACAATGCCTGCCTTACCATTTTCTCCATTTACTCCACCTCTGTAAAGTAATTTTACTTTACACAACAACGTTAAATAGTATATAAGATAAAAATCATATTGTCAAGTATTTTTTCTTTACCAATCAACCTGTTTTTCTCATTTGACGATGCATCAAATCAGGAGTATCATAAATAAATATATCAGGCTCTTATGCATGAGGGAAATTATAACCAAAAGCATAGTAGTGAGATAACATAAAAACATAATTTAGCGGAGGTCAAAAAAATGATCCAAGACATAATAGGTACTATATTTCCTTTAATAATTTTCAGTTACTTTTCTTTTATATCATTTAGTGCTGCATTAAAGGCTGCCAGGCAGCGATCTTCTTTCAAACAAGACGGAAAAATCGTTGAAGCAAAAATCCAAAATTATAATAAACAAACCATAAAAAAATACAGACATACGGAAACACTGCATACAATAACAATTATTTGTACTTCACCGAATGACGGAAACGAACACTCTTATGTTTTAGTCACAAACATCTCCAAAGCCAAAAGATACAAAAAGCTTGGAAAAACACAAGTTTATTTCATTCCAAATGAACATGAGCCCTTTTTACGTGAACAGATAAAAGAAATAAGAATAGACAGCTGGCTTGGAATTATCGGCGGTATACTGTGTGCACTATTTTCATTATTGTTCCTGCTGGCTTTTGCAGACTGTTTCACAGATGGATATTTTGCACACAAACTGCATGAACTCTTTTTTAAATAAACTAAATACAGGCCAAAACACAGTGATGCTAAGTTATCAACCACCAATTGAACC
>JAIDHZ010000110.1 GCA_029052995.1 Lachnospiraceae bacterium
AGTTAAACCTGCGGGACCAGAGCCTACTTCTACTATCACAGAAGGTTTTATATTTGGTATAGTATTGATGGTATTTGCCTGTATCTTTGTTTTTTATTATAATTTAAAAATTTCTGATTTGATAAAGGATAAAAAGCAGATTGTAGAGCTCGAAGCATCTGATGGAGAATACCTGCTTCTAGACAAAACATCTTCTTTGGTGAAACAAAATATAGTTTGCAGTAAAGACAAACTGTCTGGTTTTTCTTTGTCATGCTATGGAGAGGATATTGATCCCCAAAGCCGGATTGATATAAAGATTGTTGATGGAAAAAATGGAAATACAATCCTTGAACGGAAATATATGGTATCTGAGATTGCCGGAAAAAAGGAGAAAGAATTTTATATACCTTTAGATGAAAATATCGTAAAATCAGAGGATAAAGAGTATACGCTATATATAGAGTTAATTAATTTTAATGACACTAAATTGTATATTGCACAGACAAAGCGGTTTCAATATGATGAGTACATTTTATCTATTAATGAATGTGAATTATCAAGAGATTTGGCACTGAAGATAACATATGCAGATTCAGATTTTGTTTTAAAACTTTACTTTATTTTTGTGTGTTTGATATTTATAGCGTTATTTATACTATATTGGGCAATCTATTTTAAAAAGCTTTCTATAGAAAATCTATTTCTGATATTTGCATTGTCACTTGGCATAATGTATATGTTAACGATTACTGTATATGGTGTTCCGGACGAGGCTTCCCATATGGATACTGCCTACCGCTATTCAAACCGCCTGCTTGGTATTGAAGAGTCTGAACGGATTGGATATGATTTTAAGAGAATGGACGATGTAGATGTTTTGACAGACCAGACAATGCGAACCAGTGTAAATATAAATTCCTACCAGAGGCTTTACAATGGCTTTTTATCAAAGGTGGAAGAAGATGATTTGGTAGAATGCTATATGCGGGATAATTCTAACAATGGGGGAATTTTGTTGTATTGGACTTCAACGATTGGTCTGACAATTGCCAGAATACTAAATTTTGGGACAATCCCTATGTATTTGACAGGACGTTTTTTCAATTTGTTGGCATATTGCATATTAGTTTATGTTGCAATTAAGATACTGCCATATGGGAAGATAACGATGGGATTACTGGCAACACTGCCTATTTCTTTGCAGCAGGCAGCATCTTTTTCTTATGATGCATTGCTAAATGGATATGCAATGTTGTTTATTGCATATTGTCTGTATTTTGCAAATGCGAAACGAAAATTGATGACCTATGATATATTAATCCTTGTAGTATTGGCGATGCTGCTTGCAGGTTGTAAAGGTGGTGTTTACATTCCAATGTGTCTGCTGTTACTTTATATACCATACAAACGAGGATACCGCAGTTTGAAATCATATTTTATGTATGGTTTTATGCTTGTTATAACAGCTGTGGCATTTGGGAAATCTTATATTGTGTATTTATTGCAGAAATTAACGGCTTCTCATGGTACGATTTCAAGCGGAGCTGACGGCACAGAAAATTATTCTTTTGGATATCTGTTGAACCATCCGTTAAAATTAGTTAGTTTGTTTTGTAATACTGTACTGGAAAGAACAGATGCATATATACAAAATATTCTGGGAGGAAGTCTTGGATGGTTTACTATTAGTATTCCGTGGATATATTGTATTGTCTTTTTGATACTCTTGTTAATTTCTGCATCGACCATAGTGCCAAAGATAAATAGAAAAGAACGTATTTTATTTTTATTTATTTCATTTTGCAGTTTTGTTTTAGTAAATTTCTCCATGTTGATTGTATGGACACCAAAAACATCGGACTATATTATAGGCGTACAAGGACGTTATTTTCTTCCATTCATATTTTTGACTATGTTGGGCGGTAGTTTGAGCGTTTTTCGAATAAGGAAGGAATGTAGTCTGATATGGACAGCAGTAATCATGAATTGTCTGGTCTTATTAAGAGTGGTAATGGTTGTGTTGTAGGTGTGTATTTGCAGAAAGGATAGAACGTTATGAAGAAAAGAATATTAATAGGAGTTTGTTTAACGGGATTAGCTGTTTTTGGAATCGCAGTTGTACAGGAAAGGTATGCAATAGCTGAAAAACAGCATGAACTGATTGTGAAGTGGGATGGAACGGAATATCAAGGTCTGTATGAGGGTGATGTAAAAAATGCTTTTCCGGAGGGAGTCGGTACGTTTGTGTCCAAAGATGAAAAAATAACATATGAAGGAAATTGGAAAAAGGGAAAATTTTCTGGTGAAGGAACTTTGATATATGAGGATGGAACAAAGGAAAGTGGACAATTTGTAAAAGGAAAACGAAATGGAGAGTTTAAAAAGCAATTGTCTGATTCTGAATATGAGATTACAAATTATAGCAACAATGTCACTTATGGTGTGCTTTATAAATATAGGAATGATAAGTTAGAAAAGAAGGATTATTACTATGGAGGGAATTTGGTCTCTTCAATCTTGCAAAACGCTAAAGAATTAAGTCTTTCGGAAATTGTGAATCAGGAGATAGAGGACTTAGTATGCTTTCAGTCTGTCGTATCAAGAATATCACAATTAGAAGAAAGTTGTATTTTGCTATTGGAAAATAGCGATGGGAGTTCTTTTATAATAGAATACAGTAATAATGAGACGAAAAAAAGTAAACAGCCTTATATACCAAATGTTAAGGAGGGGGATCTGATTGAATTGTATGGATATTATGATGGGGAGGACACTTATGCAGTGGTAAATGATCCACAGTATTATGGTGGTATATATCCAAAAATCAGACCAGTCTGGGCGGCTGTACTGGAAGAAGAAAAAGATGTGAGAAGTAAGAAGGAAGAACAAAAAGAATATAGTGATATATTAGAAAATCCATATTTGTATACCGGTGAGATGAGACAATTCGAATTAGTAGTGGATGATGTGATTTATTTAGATACAAACGGAAAATATTATTGCAAAGCGCATTCCATTCAGTCAGAAGAGGAAATATATTATATCAAAAAAACTGGCGAAAAAACGCTGTTAAGGGGTATGACACTTTCTGTTTCTGGAAAGATAATCGGACAATACAAGGAATTACAGAATGTAGAGAATTATTTGAAGGACAGGGCCTATCAAAACGAAATCAAAGAACCAATTAAAGAGATTTATAAAAAAGTTATAAATGATAAAGAGCAGATTGTGAATGATGAGGATATTTGCTATGAGTATAAAATTTATCCTCTGATTATTGTGGGAGAATAAATGAAATATGGGGAAGAATATGCAAGAGAAATCATTAAAAGTAAATATAATAATGAATGGTATACGAACAATTACTGGTGTTCTATTTCCGTTGATTACTCTTCCATATGCATCGAGAATTTTGCACACAGAAGGAATCGGAAAGGTCAATTTTGTTGCTGCCATTATGGTTTATTTACAGATGATTGCATCATTGGGAATTAATACGTATGCAATTCGGGAAGGAGCAAAAGTAAGAAATGATAGAGAAAAAATAAGTAAATTTGCAAGTGAAATGCTTTGTATTAATTTGCTTTCTATGTGTGTCTCGTATGTTCTGGTTTTCATGCTTATGTTCATTCCTATACTCAGTCCATATAAAGATTCTTTGGCAATATATAGTTTGGTTTTATTGTTTGGAGTTATAGGTGTAGAATGGTTATATTCAATTTATGAAGATTTTGAATATATCACACTAAGGGCATTGCTTGTTCAGACTGTTTCTCTAATCCTTCTATTTATCATAGTAAAAGATAAAGATGATACGAATAATTATATCATAACAACAGTCCTTGCTGCTGCGGGTTCGTCCATTTGGAATATTTTACATAGCCGAAAATATGTGGATTGGTTTGTTGGACTTAGAGATTATCATTTATTTAAGCATATGAAACCAATAATGATTATATTTGGAACATCAATCGCATCAAAAATATATTTGAATATGGATACTTTAATGATTGGTATTATAAAAAATGATAGTGAAGTTGGCTTGTATTCAGCGGCTACTAAGTTTAATGCAGTTTTATATACATTAATTACTGCTGTAAGTGGTGTAATGCTGCCAAGATTATCATATTGTCTTGGTAATAATAAGCGAAAAGAGTATGAAAAACTGGTATATATATCAATGCAGTATTTAATGTTTGCAATAATACCGGTTATAGTAGGACTTTTTCTGATTGCTCCGAATTTAATTATATTATTTTGTGGAAAGACCTTTGCTAATGCAGCTATAACAATGAGGATTATGTTGCCCAATCTTTTTTGTTCTATTTTAAATGGTTTTGTTGCATATCAAATTCTTGTACCGAATAATGG
>JAIDHZ010000111.1 GCA_029052995.1 Lachnospiraceae bacterium
GGACTAAACTGTTACATTATATCAGAATTGGAAGGAGCATAATATGTCTATTAAAAAATCACTGCAAAGCTCTATTATGCTTATGTCAGTTATTCCGGTTATTTTTATGGCAATCCTTGCCTATATTATAACTACCACTAAATATGCAGAAATCAATAAGGAAATCACAAAAAACATTGCATTAGAATACAGTTTTGGATTTATTTCCCAGCTGGAATCATTAATTATTGAAAATGAGGCACTTGTTGATACAAATGAGATTAAAGCTTACCTGATTGAAAATACTAATGCAGCAGATATTGTATCAAATACTGCTTCCGATTATTATAGCACAATTGAACAATCCCTTATACAGGTTTCAAATAATTTTGGCCACTCTGTAAACTATTACTTATATGATGTTGACGGATATCTCGTAATCTCTTCCAGCAACGATTCTGTTTCTGATTGGAATGAGGTTATGGTTAATCCTGTCAGAGACTATACTGTAACGCAGGTAATCAGCAATTCTTATTTTAGTAAAAATACATTGGATATCATATCTCCTGTTATTTACAATGAAGAGATTGTGGGACTTATACGCGCCAACATTTCAGTTAATTATTTTAAGACATTTTTGTCTGATGAACAGACAAATTTTGTAATTGATAATGAAGGCAAATGCATGTTTGGATATCCGGCAGCCTCCTCGGAAGATGCTGCATTTTTAAAATATATCTTATCTGTTTCAGACAAACAGAGTCTGGAAAACCAACAGCTAAATGACTCATTCTCGGACAGCACTGAATACTCGTATGCTTATGCCTCAATTCCTAAATACAATTGGATCTATGTTGTAAAACAGGATACAGACAGTTACACAAACATAGCTTCTCTGCCAATTATTTTTATCATTTTGCTGGTTGTTTTAGTAATTGCCTCTACACAAGTCAGTCAAAATCTGGCTGTTAAATATACGCAGCCAATCATTGATCTTTCCGAAAAAATGCAAAATGCTGCAAACGGTGAGTTAGATGTTCATTGTGAAACAGAATGGAAAAACGAATTCGGAACTTTATCTGCCAGCTTTAACAATATGATGGATATTATTTCTGCCAATTACAATGAGATTTCAAAAGCACGCAAAGAATTAGAAAACAGTCAGTCGGATTTGCAGAAAAATTATTTAAATATTAAAGAACTTGCATATACAGATGCCCTAACCGGACTTTATAACCGTATGGCATTTTTCAAATTTTCCAACGGCATTTTAAGCAAAAATCACGGAGGCCTTAAAAATCACGCTGTTATCTTTATTGATTTGGATGGTTTTAAAAGTGTAAATGATACTTTAGGCCATGACTATGGTGATTTACTCCTAAAATCTGTTACAGCCCAGCTTTCTAAAATTATTGCGGATGATGATATTCTTGCAAGAAATGGTGGTGACGAGTTTGTTATTTTAAGAAATCAGATTCCATCCACTGAAGACTTAGAGCAGTTTTTGGAGGCTCTTGTATCCATCTCTTCCCATCCATTTACGTTGGAAGAAGAGACAGTACATATTACATTGAGTGCCGGAGTTGCCCTCTTCCCACAAAATGGTCTTTCATTGAATGAACTAATTAAGAATGCAGATATCGCAATGTATTCTGCTAAGAATTCCGGTAAGAACTGCTATGCATTCTTTAATTCTAATATGGAGGATGAAGTAAACCGTAGAAATGGTTTAATTGATATACTCCGCAATGCCATTGACAATAAAGACATATACATGCTCTATCAGCCACAGGCTGACATTTTTACCGGCGAAATTATCGGTTGTGAAGCTTTAATGCGGCTGAACTCCCCTATTATTGGCTTTGTATCGCCTGAGGAATTTATTCCAATTGCAGAAGAATGCGGTCTAATTGACGAATTAGGAGAATGGGCTTTAGTTGAAGCCTGTAACTTTAACCAGCGTCTTATGGATGCAGGATTTAATCCATTAAAAATATCTGTTAACGTATCCACTGCCCAATTGCGTAGTGACCGATTAATCCAGGCTATCGAGGATCTTCCAAGTATGACAAAGATGCCGCTCAAATATCTTGAAATTGAACTTACAGAAAGTGTATTAATGGAAAATTCTGATCACAACCTTAGATTAATAGACCGCATGAAAGAACTGGACATCCAGATTGCCTTAGATGATTTTGGAACCGGCTACTCTTCTTTCAGTTATTTAACAAAGATGCCGCTTAATACATTAAAGATTGACAAATCCTTTGTTTCCAGTATATGCGAAAACGAAAATGATATATATATTGTAGATACAATTATTAATTTGGCTCATCATCTTGGAATCACTGTCGTTGCAGAAGGTGTAGAAACTATAGAGCAACTGCGGATCTTACAAAAACAAACATGTGATATTCTACAGGGATTTTTATTTAGCAAGCCAATTTCCGAAAATGAGTTTATTGAATTATTAAAAATTAATTCCTAAAATAATATATAAATTGAAAGGCCAAAATACATTATGAACAAAAATCCAAACATTATCATAACTGAAGACACAATTTCTCTTTTCTTAGAGGATAACCAGGAAGTAATTTGTGACATTCTGGCTATCTTTTCTATACACAATCAATTTTATGTAGCTCTTATGCCCCAGACACCAATTGAAGGATATGAAGAAGGTGAATACTTCTTCTACCGTTATGAGTCTGATGGAGAAAACATTTCCTTAACTGACATTGAATCTGATGAGGAATGGGAACTTGTCGAAGACAAATTTGAAGAGTTACTAGATGAAGACGAATTTAATCAAATGAAAGAATAATCCTTTTCTAAAGGGCTATTACTATAACACCTATCCAATACCAGTAAGTTCTATACAATGCTTAAGAAAAAGAAAATAAAACTTACTGGTATTAGTTTTACTCCATATTTTCTGTATATTTACAATTTCTACAATTAGGCTGATTATATTCTGAATGAGCCCAATATTCACTACGAGTACGTTTGCTATATTTATGCATTAAAACTTGACCACATTCTAGACAGGTTTTTAATTTATAATTATTTAACGCTACAATAAAATCCCGCATTTCACTAACTGAAACTAAATCTGTTGCATTAATTTTCAGTTTTTTAGCTTGAACGACTATTGCAATATTGTTTTTACTTGCAATAAATTCTATTCCTTTATCCCAAACATAAGGTCTATCTTCAACAGAATAACCTGCAACTTTAAAAGCTTCTTCCAAGAATAATTCAAAACACCGCCCTGGCGTTTTTTTCCCGCTTTCTTCAATCTCTTTTTCATATACATGAATCAAAAAATCCACAAAATCATCATCTACACTACCCATATTTAAGCCTTCTAACAAATTCTCTTGTTCCTTTGACTGTTTTCAAATTACGACATCACAAAAATTTTTATAAACACTAAAATAAGAACATTATTTTCAATAATAATATCCTTATTTTAGAATTTACATATCGAATTATCACAACTTATAATAATACAAAATCAAAAGAAAGACACCATTCAGAATCTCCTTTCCTCAATTTTGATTACTTTTTTGATTACCTCACCATTTTAAAGCAAAAATAAAAAGCCTCAAACCCATTGTAAAATCAACGTTTTGAGACTCTTTAATAGCAGGGGATGAGAGAATCGAACTCCCGCCAAAGGTTTTGGAGACCCCTATCATACCATTTGACCAATCCCCTATATATAATTATAGATTACCATAAATTCGGTAATCTAAAAAGTATATTACTTATATACCTTCAGAACTTCACACAGAAAGCAGACTTTCTTTTTATCCTTTTCCCTAAGTTAAGCCTTCGACCTATTAG
>JAIDHZ010000112.1 GCA_029052995.1 Lachnospiraceae bacterium
ATTATATCATCCTCCATAAAAATGCATGTTTCAATTGTATCCGCATTAAAATAATTGCAGTCAATTTCCTGTAAATCCAGTGCAGCCGCAAGTTCCCCGATCCTCCGGTCATAAATCATCAATGCCCGCTCATTAGCAAATACAATATACTTTATAGAGCAGGCTGCAAGCTTAGGTGCATAAACAACATTTGGCAAGGCAACAGCCTCCTCCGCTACCTGCTGCTGATGTTCACTAAGACCACAGAGTTTCCGAATAGACTCAAAAAATGCACCATCTGTGGCTGCATTTACACTTACCGTTCCACACAGACAAAGCAACAGCATACCAATCACAATACATGCAGCCCTGATTGACGGATAATGATTTTGTTTATTTTTTTCAATTGTCTGTTCCCATATACGCTCCATTTGCATATTATCCGGCTCCATTTGGTCTATCATATGTGCCATTTTTTCCCGAAGCAATTCTTCATCATAAGGAAATTTCCGCCCTGTTTTTTCTACTGTCTGCCTTTTTTTATCCATCATTTTCATCATCTCCTTTTCCATCTTTACTTGTTTATTTCCATAATCTTTCGAAGTTTTTTCCTTCCGTCAGCTAATTGTGTCTGAAGGGTGCTTTCCTTCCTATGAAAAATGCCGGACAGTTCACGTACAGAATAACCTTCATAATAATATAAATACAAAATCACCCTGTACTTATGTGGAAGTTCCTGCATAGCCTGCCACAAGTCATTGTCCTCCGGATAGAAAAATTCAACCTGAACTTCCAAGGCATTCCCAATATTCGTGCGGTTTTTACGGAAATAGTCCCTCTGCATATCTTTGCACTGATTACGCACTACAGTTATAAACCAAGCATTTTCGTGATTAATATCGTAAAAATCAGGTTTCTTTTCCCAAAACCTGGCAAACACTATCTGCACGGCATCTTCTGCATCTGTCACATTACCAAGCAGTAATAGTGCCAGTTTATAAACCCTGCCAAACTGCCTTTCGTAAACATCCCGGAATTTCGCTATTTGTTCCTTTTGTTTAGTTTTCATATGTACCCCCGTCTGCATATTTTTTCATAAACATCTAAGATTAGTCATTGCATTTTTCCTGTTACACTATATAAACGAATGAGATAACAAAAAAATCCTGAAAAAAGAAATTATATTGAATGCTGCCCATTATCAGTCTTATATATAAATCGCTTGGAAAGCATAAAAAGAATGTTTAGAATCATTTGAAAAGCCGGAAAAGGATAGACATAATTTCCATCATAATTTGTAATCAAAACCTTCAGCTCATTAACCCCCTTTTACCATTGGTATTATGTCTATCCGGCTGTATTTTCCCCTTATTCCTTACAGTAATTCCTCCGCCGGATATTTAAAACCGGCAGCAAATCGTCCTCACTGAACAAATCCAGAAGTTCATCTAAAGAATGTTCCATCTTATACTCCAGTTCCTCTTGGTAAAGAGGAAAAAGCTGATAAAAATTAATCTTCTTGCCTGAAGAAAGCCGCAAATCCAGATTTTCATATAACAGGTTGCAGGCATTTAATAAAAGAATGCTGTTAAATGCCGTATTTTCCGCAAATGGTTCCTTTTCCGCATTTCCATGAACGGTGTGGCCAAATCCCAGCCAGGTATCATTTTCAATGGGCAGCCTCCCTAGTATCTTAAGATAGCGAATCGGCCAGTAATATTTCTCTTCTGCTGACTCAATGTTCCAGTACTTAGGAAGATATAACACCAGTTCAGCGTGTTCCAATTCATATTCCTTAAAATCTTCCGGTACATTCATTGAAAATGCCCCCATTCCCATGGTAATCAGCTTATAATAGGGGTCCTCCTCCGTAGGTGGCACGGGAATAATATCTAAATGGATATCCGGCGATACAATTTCATGAATCACCCTATTGTACTCTCCGAAATTTTCCTTAATAAAACATTCATATTCGTTTGATTCTATTTCCGAGTACAGATACATATCATCCGCCTGTCGCCTCACTGCCCTTTTGCTTTTAAACAAATCAAATAATCCCATATCAAACTTTCGTCCTTTCCTGCTTTTCATCTTTCCTCTACTTCACTTTTTCCATGTGAGCTTACTTGTTTATCCATATATCAGTAAACAACCCACAGCATAACTACAGGTTCTCTATTCCTATGCCAGAACATTTTCACTATAGTGAAACATTTTCCCCCTTCACCGCATCCATCTCATAAGTCAGCAGTATATCCTCCCCAACCTGCTCAGTAGATATCAATTTACAGCCCATAGCTTCTGTCGCAAATTCTACTCCTTCCCCGCCCACCGGGGTATAAAATCCCGCACCGCCAAAAAATTTAGGTGCCACATAAGCTTCTACACGGTTTACAATTCCAGCCTGCAAAGCTGCATAATTCAAAGTGGAACCTCCTTCTAACAATACGCTGTCAATATTCATTTCCCCAAGCTTTTGCATCAAATCCCGAAGGTCTAACCTCCCGTTAATTTCATTGACAGCCAAAACCTTTACTCCCTCTTCTTCCAATGCTGCCTTTTGTTCATGCCAAAAACGGTTATACTCTGCATGTGGCTCAATGGTTGCTAAAATGGTGGGTATCTCCCCTGCGGTGGTTACCACACTGGCAGACAGTGGTATCCGCAGCTTGGAATCACAAATTATCCGAATGGGATTTCTCCCTCCCTCCAGACGGCAGGTAAGGCGAGGATTATCATTTAACACCGTTCCAATCCCAACCATAATGCCGCTTAACGCATTTCTCGTCTGCTGTACTCTTTGTCTTGAGGCTTCCCCTGAAACCCACATGGAATGTCCGGTATGGGTGGCAATCTTGCCATCTAATGTCATGGCATATTTCATCAGCACAAAGGGCGTTTTTTTTGTTATATAATGAAAGAATATATGATTTAATGCATCACATTCCTCCTTCAAAAATCCCGTAACAACCTCTATTCCCGCATCCCGTAATTGCTGAACTCCTTTTCCTGCCACTAACACATTAGGGTCAGCAGAACCCACATACACCTTCGAAATTCCATGCTCAATAATTGCCTCCGTACACGGCGGCTGTTTTCCATGATGGCAGCATGGCTCCAATGTGACATACATTTCCGCTCCCTCGGCATCCTGTTTGTTCTCAAGATGACTGAAGGCATCTCTTTCAGCATGCAGTCTGCCATATTCCGCATGGTAACCCTCACTTATAATCCGGTCATCCTTTACAATAACCGCACCCACTAGGGGATTGGGATTTACCTTACCCAGACCCCGTTTTGCCAGCTCTATGGCACGGCGCATATAATCTTCCTGATTCATTTGTTTATCCCCTATTTCCACTTATAATGATTCTTTCTTTGCTGCCGGCAATACTGCCTTCCACTCCGCTGATTTTCTCATAGTCTCTTTTATCTATCTTCTTATTTTGATATTATATTCGGAACTGCTCAGAAATAACTTTTAATATTGCTTATCTTTTTCTACGCACTATTTAAAAATTATTTCTGAACAGTTTCTTACAACTCATATTATCTTATTTTCAGGGAGTTTTGTAAAGAGTTTTTCAATAAATTTGATATGGCTTCATTTCCTTTATATTTGCAATTATAGAGAAAATAATATAATATGTTAGTTACAGGTTTTTGTACCTACATTTTGGGAAACGCCAAATGCTGCTTCGCAGCAATTGGCTCATTGCTCTCATGAATTAAAAAAAGGACAGGTGAATGACATGCAATATCGTAAGGATAAAAACGGACAACCAATATCATTACTTGGATACGGTTGTATGCGCTTTAGCAAAAAAGGCAGTTCCATTGATATGGAAAAGACAGAACAGGAGCTCCTAAAGGCCATAGAACTCGGAGTAAATTATTTTGATACCGCATACATTTATGGTGGAAGTGAGGTGGCACTCGGCAAGATTCTTGCCAAAAACCAGTGTCGTGAGAAGATTAAAATTGCTACCAAGCTTCCACAGTACCTGATTAAATCAACAGGAGGAATTGAAAAATATTTCAAGGAACAATGCCAGCGCCTGCAAACAGATTATATTGATTATTATCTGATGCATATGCTGACGGATATCGGAGCATGGGAAAAGTTAAAACGTCTTGGTATTGAGGAATGGATTTCTAAGAAAAAAGCATCCGGTGAAATTAAAAATTTGGGATTTTCTTTCCATGGAAATACCGAAAAATTTTTGGAGATTTTAAATGCATATGACTGGGATTTCTGCCAGATTCAATATAATTATCTGGACGAACACAGCCAGGCAGGTGTAAAGGGATTAAAAGCTGCCCATGAAAAGGGCATTCCTGTAATTATAATGGAACCTCTGCGCGGGGGTAAGCTTGTGGACATGCTGCCGGATTCTGCAAAAAAAATTATAGCTGATTATAAAGTGAAACGCACTCCGGCAGAATGGGCATTTCGCTGGCTATACAACCAGCCGGAGGTAAGCTGCGTGCTGTCCGGAATGAACAGCCTTTCCATGGTGGAGGAAAACTGTAAAATTGCATCAGACACTGTCGCAGGCAGCTTTACAGAAGATGACTTTGCACTGATTGAGCAGGTCAAAGAGGAAATCAATAAAAAAACAAAGGTAGGCTGCACTGCATGCAGCTACTGCATGCCATGCCCTAAGGGAATTGATATACCCACCGCATTCCGCTGTTATAACCAGATGTACACCGAATCCAGGCATTCCGGACGTTTTGAATATCTACAGTGTCTGGCATACAACAAAGACCGTGCTGATATTAAGGAATGTGTGGAGTGTGGTAAATGCGAGAGCCACTGTCCCCAGCATTTAGAAATTCGCAAAGAATTAAAAAATGCAAGAAAGGAACTGCAGCCGTTTCATTTTAATCTCGCAATGAAGATAATGCGCCTGTTTAAATTCTGGTAGAGCAGACATGTCCACTTGTCTTGTTTCGTATAAAGATATACATACATTTGACTAGTGTACTGACACATTGATATTTGGTAAAACTACGCAGGATATTTGTCCATCTGCAAGGCGGATTTTCGACGGCGTAGCGGTGGCTACGGCTAGAAAATCCAACGTAGCAGATAGACAAATAGACAAGTAGGTTTGCCTAATTATCAACGTGTCAGCACACTAGGGAAGAATTGCTATCCGCAACTCTTTCCCTGTCAATTACAAGAAGATTTCTGAAAACAGAAAAACTCTTTGAGCATTTCCATAGATATATTCTTCTTTACATTAATGGCCTCTGCCCCCACAACAAAAAATCCGTTTTTTCCATAATCACATGCTGCATATATCTTCTGGAAATCAGATCTATGAAATTTATAATGCATATCTATATAGTAGCAAGTATTCCCCTCAATTTGCATGGTTTCTATTTTTGTATCTTTCTTAACATTTTCCATCTCAAAATCCAAAGTGCTCTTCAAATAATCTTCGGCACCTAAATAAAAACATTCTGCATTTTTCGACCATAAAGAGCATTGCACATTAATCAAATCTGTTGTCCAAAACATTTCTGCCTTATAAGAGCTGCTGTCATAATATCCCTGTGAATAAAATCCCTGAGGCACCTTAAAGTTTACCGTCTCTCCTTCAAAGCTCAAATTGCTCTCAGTCTTTTCCTCCCCTAAATCCTGTAAGAGTATCTGATTAAGGATATCTGCAAAAGTAGAATCCGGCTCATCCGTTTTCTGTGCAGTAAAAACAATTCCGGCAAATATTTTAATTAAATCCTCATCACTTAATATTTCCGACTCAACAACAATCTGACCACCAAAATGTTTATCATTATCTCCCGTATAAATTACAAAAGTTTTATCTCCAATCAGCTCTGCTTTGTAATATACAAATTTTTTTCCATCCAGCTCCGTTTCCTGTACATCCTGTAAAATCTTCCCGCCAGTTTCAATTACTTTATCTGTCAGGTTGTCGGGATTCCGCACTGTCTCATCATAGGAACCCTCTTTTACCATAATTTTCATTTGAAATATATCATCCTTATAAACCACGGGACCTATCCCTTCAACATATTTACATTCTAAATCAGAAGGAATTATCATCTTATAACCATTGACTACAATTACAATACCTTTCGTTCTCCCTGTATCTTTTTCTATTTCGTCTTCTAAAATACATCCCGCCTCAGAACCTTCTTTTTCACTGCTTTCTTTTACAACAAACGGACCTGCATTCCCACTGCCGCCCTTCTTTTTCTTCCCTCCACCAAACAGGAGTATTGCAAACAATACCAGCAAAACTGCTGCCAGAATAATAATTATCCCTATAATGAAAAATAAACTTTTATTTTTTTTGTCTTTCATATTCCATTTATCCTTTTTTAGTAAAACAACTGCAATTTTTCCCTGTAATTTTTCCATTCCAGCCAAAATACAATTAAAAAAATCATGGAAATAATGGCTGCAATCATCGGCACTATCAGTGTTTTGGAGTAATATTCAAATAGAAAATCATGGTTTTTAGGATCATAATAATACTCCACAAAATCGTTCTCCCTTACACCCGGTATATCCATCCACACTACCTCCTTATTAATTTTTCCACTATCGTCTATTGTGCTCACCTCTGCCTTCGTGTATTGTTCATAAATATGGTTAATAACAGCCATCCCCTGCTCTTTATTCTTTATCTGAAAAGCACTTGATAACAGCAGCTTCCCTGCAAAAAAAAGCATACTAATACAAAGTATACCGCTTAACAGCATACAACCAAATAAAAGGTTTTTTTTTGCATACAATTCTATGTCTGCTTTTTTTTCTAAGGAAGCTTCTTCTGCGTCATTAAAGTTTTCCTGTTGCATTTCCTCCACATTTGTGCTTACCTCTTCCATATCTGTCAAATCATCTTCAAACATTTCTGTATTTTGTATGCCTTTAACTAAATAATCTATACTTACCTCATACATATCAGACAACTGAATCAACCTGTCTACGTCCGGCAAAGTCTTATTCAATTCCCACTTTGAAACAGACTGTCTGCTAACCGCAAGACGCTCTGCAAGCTCCTCCTGAGTCAGGTTATTCTGCGTCCTAAGTTCCAACAGCCGGCTTCCAACGGATTGTTCATTTTCTGTTTTATCTTCCATAACTATATTCCTCTCAAATTGTTATTATATGTACTTTAGGAACTGTCAAGAAATAACTTTTAATATTGCTTATCTTTTTGCGCACTATTTAAAAATTATTTCTTAACAGTTCCTTAATAAGATTATCAAAATTCAATTCATTTTTCCAGCAATTAATGCTACCATTCAGGCAACCCAAAGTTGCATCCTTTATTATATAAGACTTCCTAAATATAAGTATAATCATTTTTCATACAAAAATCTATGCAATAAATACCATATGTACGAAAAACTTCCCCAAATTTCCTATAATTTAAAATACACAAATTTGCAAATCCGGCGTTTTAACACCCATTACAAATTTGTGTATTTATATTACATTCCAGAACATATTTCTTTATAGAGTATCAATAATTTGTATAATTTTTTCATATTCTTTCACAAGCTCCGGCTGAACCTGTTCCGCTTCTTCATAACGGTCATTTCGCAGGAATTCTACCTCTTTGTCTACAATTTTAAACAAACTATCCAAAGACAAATTACCACACAGCCCCTTCAAGGTATGTGCAGCAGTAAAGGCATCCTTATAACGTTTTTCTGCCATTGCAGACTTTAGTAATTCATAACTGTTATCCTGATGAAATTTTTTGAGAAAGCGCACAAATAATTCCTCGTTTTCCATAAAACGCTCCATGGCTGTTTCGATATTTACCCCGCCCTGTAATAATTTTTCTTTTCTAATCTCTTCCATCCCGACATCTCCTTCTATTGATGGTTTTCAGCAAACACTTCTATGGTATTGCGTGAATATTCCAGATTAAGCTGCAAAATGCCCTTCTCACAACAGTCAGCTTATAACCTAAACCACCTGTTATAAGAAGGGCAATGTTTTATTAGTGTTTCAATTATCAATACTTGTCATCTAATGATATAACAGGGTCATCGTAGCTACCGCCACCAAAAGAATCCTCATCAGAATAGGAACTTGCTAATCCGCCTGCCAACTGATAATTTGCCATAAGCTTTCTTAAGGTAACAGCCTGGTTTGACAACTCCTCACTGGCAGCCGCACACTGCTCGCTGGTAGCTGCATTGGTCTGCACAACAGAAGAAACCTGGGAAATTGCCTGGTCAATCTGTGATATTGCAGTTGCCTGTTCACTGGAAGATGATGTGATATGAGCAATCAAAGTTACAACTTCATCAATGGATTTCACAATCTCATCCAGTGATTTTGCTGTCTCTTCGGCAAGTCTTGTACCATTGCCTACCTTATGGATAGAATCCTCAATCATCTCTGCTGTTTCACTGGCTGCAGAAGCACTCTTAGCAGCTAAGTTTCTAACTTCCTCCGCTACAACTGCAAATCCCTTGCCATGTACACCTGCCCTTGCTGCCTCTACTGCGGCATTCAATGCAAGAATATTGGTCTGGAATGCAATATCATCAATGGTCTTAATAATTTTAGAAATAGTCTCAGAAGACTGATTAATATCATTCATTGCATCTATCATGGACTTCATCTGTCCGTTTCCGGTTGCTGCCATATCTTTAACGCTGTTAACAAGTTTATTGGCTTCCCCTGCCTCAGTTGCATTTTCCTTGGTGTGCCGTGTTACTTCATCCATGGATGCAGTAACCTGCTCTAACGCACTTGCCTGCTCTGTAGAACCCTGCGCTAATGCCTGACTGGCATTTGCCACCTGCTCGGAACCGGCTGTAATCTGCGAACCGGCTTCTTTAATATTTCCAAGTGTAACATTATTATCTGCAACCAGCCTGCGCAATGCTTTTCCGAGAACATCTTTGTCACTGCGGAGAGCAACCTCTACAGTCAAATCACCCTTGGCAATCCGCTCAGCAACCCTTACCTGCTCTTTGATTCCCTCTGCCATCTTCTGGAAGTTATCCATCAAATCACCTAAGTCATCCTCATATAACTTTTCACAATCAACATCAATATCACCAATCTCAAGCTTATTTGCTGCTACGGTTAATTTTGCAATCGGAACGGTAATTGCCCTTATCAGTGAACTTCCATATACCATGGCAATGATTATTGCCACAACAGCTGCGACAATGAGAATAATTTTAACTACTAACAATTCGGTCTCAACATATTTGCTGCTCTTTTCAGACTCATCCTCCATCATCCTTATCAGGGTAGTCAATTCCGCTTCGGCCTTATCACTAAGTACTTTTCCATCCTCCATTAAATCCTTCTTTGCCGCTTCAAGCTTGTTGTTTTTAGCCCAATCAATATCTTCATTTGTTGATTTTACCCATGGATCTATAGCATCCTGCACTTTATTATACTGGTTACGGATTTCATCCGGAAGTGCATCCAGTCTGTCCTCAAACTTCTTAAGATACTCACTTGTAGAGGCCTCATATTTATCAATCTGATTCTGCTGTTCCTGAAACATATCCGAATCATTATAATACACAAACAACATATTACGTACGCATATCTCAATACTAGAGAAATCAGAGAATGCCTCACTTAAATAGTAGCTGCCCATGGCATAATTGTCATAAAGGTTGCTCCTTACTCTGTTAACTCTGTTTGAATAAAATATACCAACACCTGTAAAAATCACAATAAACAGCAGCATGACGACACTATAAGTTGTGACTTTCGCTTTTACAGACATATTATTCATTGAAAATTTTTTCTTCATTGTAAACTCTCCTTTTACGTTATTCTTCTTCTTGGATTTCTTCCAATAATTCCATGTCTTCTTCCATAATCAGCTTTTCCGGATCTAACAACAATTTTACTGCTCCGTCCGTTCTTGCCAATCCATAGACATACTTATTATGTTCATGCTCTTTGTGTCCGAGAGTAGGAGGTGGAACAATATCTTCATCCAATATTGTATTTACTTCTGCTATCTTCTCAACAATGAGCCCGATAACCGTAGATTTTACATTAATGACAATTATACATGTCCTGTCCGTATACTCTATCGGTTTCATCTTGAATCTTGTCCTGACATCAATAACAGGTATAATTTTACCGCGAAGATTAATAAGTCCCTTAATATAATCCTTGACTTCAGGCAAAGCTGTTATCGGCTGCATCTGGATAATTTCGTTAACGTAACTGATATTGATGCCAAAATACTCTCTTCCCGTCTGGAATGTCATAAATTCTCTTTTGGGAGAATCCACTTCTTCCGTCTGTTCTTCCTTAATTTCTTCTGCCATTTATTATCTCCTTTCCTCCTCTTCAATCAGACTGGCTATATCAAGAATCAGTGCAATACTTCCATCTCCAAGCTGTGTACAGCCTGAAATTCCTCTTACCTTCTTAACATAAGACGGAATTGGTTTGACAACAATCTCCTGTTCCTGCATCAGACTATCAATCAAAACGCAAATCTGACTGCCTTCATGTTCTAATACAACAACTACACCATCTTCAACTTTGGTTTGGCAGTTTTCAAATTCATACCTTTGACCCAGCCGGATGAAAGGATAGCATTCGCCTCTTAAAACAATGTACTCTTCTCCTCCCGGTTCCTGTATTATTGAATCCTCTCCAATTCTTACAAACTCCTTTATGGATGCTGTCTCGAGTACAAAGCTGGAATTCCCAACCTGCACTACAATACCATTGATAATTGCTAATGTCAGTGGTATTGCAAGTGTCATCTCTGAACCGTATCCCTCTTCACTGTCGATATCAAGCCTTCCACCGATGGATTGGATATTCTTTACAACAACATCCATACCAACGCCTCTTCCAGAATATTCCGTAACCTCTTCCTTGGTAGAAAAACCCGGGAGCGTAATAAACCGATAAATTTCTTTATCTGTAAACTCACTCATTGACTTATTTTCAATCAGTCCGTTTGCTAATGCCTTATCGTAAAGTTTTTCTTTAGAAAGGCCTTTTCCGTCATCCTTGACACTGACGTATACTTTACCACCTTCATTTTTTGCCTCAAGTATAATTTTTCCTTTTGCCGGTTTGCCAAGTGCGATACGATCATCAGCATTTTCTTCAATCCCGTGATCCACTGAATTTCTCACAAGATGCATTAACGGATCAGAAATATGCTCGATAATATTCTTGTCTACTTCTGTATCTTCACCTATCACCTCAAGCTCAATATCCTTACCCAGTTTTCTTGATACATCAAATACAATCCTCCGCATTTTCTGGAATGTATTTGTTAGCGGCATCATACGCATGGACATAATAACTTCCTGAAGTTCCGTTGTAACCTTGGCAAGCTGAGCCGATGCCTTTTGGAAATTTGTAAGATCAAGCCCCGGTACATTCAAATCAGGATTCTGCAGTACCACTGCCTCCGCAATAACAATCTCACCAATTAAATCCATAAGGGCATCCATCTTTGAAACATTAACGCTAATCATACTCTGCTGCTTTGACTGGTGTTTTGCCAAAGTCTTACCTTTTCCGGTTTCCTTTGTCTTGACAACATAATCTCCGGGAACAGGATGTGGTTTCTCCTCCCGCACACCTGCATCTTCCTCGCCCAGATCAATCGCAACCGGACTCTCTATCCGTCCCATTGTAACCAGTCCGCTTCCAAACTCTTCTGATGAAATTTCTTCAAAATCAATATGCTCTGCCTCAGAACAGTCAATCAGCCCTAAAACCTCATCCTTCAGACTCTTTGTCTGCAGAAGCATATGAAAGCCTTCTGCCAAAATAACATCTGAGCTTTCCTCGTTGGAAATGATATCATCTGGTGTATAAAGCAAATCCTCTGCCACTTCTTTTAATGCATAGGTTGCAGAATAAGCACGAATATTACTCATCTGGGTATCATTACGGTAATGAATGGTAATCCGATAAAAATGACTGCCCTCACTCGCCACAGGAACAATATAAAACTGACTTGGTTCTTCATGCTTGTTTTCCTTAGGAAGTCTGATTCCCTGGTCCTTTATCTCTCCCTTTATACGATTCAGGAACTCATCTAACACCTTAATCAGCTCACCCTCATCGCCATCCGCATCGCCGCCGTTTTTAATCTTATCCATCTCACCATTGATGAAATCCGATACTTTAAGTACATTTTCCACCAGTTCCAAATGTGGAACATTATCCGGCTGGGATTCGCGAAGATAATAGAACACATCTTCCAGTTTATGGGAAGTCCTCATAATATTGTCATACATCAAAATTCCAGATGAGCCTTTAATTGTGTGCATGATACGGAAGATTTCATTAATATCGGCATCGTCAAAGCATTCTGCATCCTGTTTTTCTAAAATGATGCCTTCCAGTTTTTCCAAAAGCTGTCCGCTTTCAAACAAAAACATGTCAAGCATTCCATCTATGTTAAATTCCTCTGCCATACTTCCTCCTTCTTCAGTATTTTTCACTCTGCCATCTAAATCAGACCCAGCTTCTGCAATACTTTATCAAACTTTTCCAGATCAACAGGCTTCCCGGAATAGGCTTCACAGCCTAATTCAAATGCCATTTTCACATTACGCTCATCATTAAGCGCCGTCGTCATAATAACTCCGGCACGCTGTTCCTTTGATATGCCTTTCTGCATCTCAATATCCCTTATTGCTTTGAGCACCTGATAACCATCTAAAACCGGCATCATAACGTCAAGACAAATCAAATCATAAGGTTCGCCGTCTTCTAATGCCATCATAAATGCATCAATTGCCTCTTCACCATCCACCGTCACATCACATTCTCCATATTGCGACAAATACTTATCCATGAATTTGCGGCTGGCAAAATCATCTTCTGCCAATAATATTTTCATTTAATCATTCCCCCTTTCCTTATGTCTATATACTCAACAAGCTGTACACTTTTTGGGAAATTGCCGATAATTTCATTTGATACTGAACTGCACCTACTTCGTAAGCTACCTTCGGCATTCCATAAACCACACAACTTGCTTCGTCCTGTCCAATTGTCTGTGCACCGGCATTTCTCATCTCTAAAAGTCCTTTTGAACCGTCTGCACCCATTCCTGTCAGTATAACTCCAATTGCATTCCTGCCTGCTGTCTTTGCAACAGATTGAAATAGTACATCCACAGAGGGACAATGCCCGCTGACTTTTTCAGTTCCCCTGCACTCCACCTGATACTGTCCGTTAACCTTAACAAGACGCATCTGCCTGTCACCCGGTGCAATCAGTACCTGACCCGGAAGTACTTTATCCCCTGAAGTCGCCTCTTTTACCGCAACCTCACACTGGTTATTCAAGCGGTCAGCATACATTTTAGTAAATCCGGGCGGCATATGCTGCACAATAACTACTCCCGGTATATCACGGTGGAACTGACGAACCACCTCGAAAATTGCTTCTGTTCCACCGGTAGAGGCTCCGATAGCAACTATCTTATTACTGGCCGCAGCACTAACCCTGCTGTTTATATGGGAATCCTCGATCCTTTTCAATTTTCCAACCTTTGCCGTAGATGCAATTTTTACCTTTGTAGCAAGTTCCTGTTTTAAGAAAACATTAAGCTGCTCCCTGTTCATATTGCTCGGCTTATTAACAAAGTCCACAGCCCCTGCCTCTAACGCATCAAACACCTTATCATTCAACGCACTTATCATAACTACCGGAAGAGGATACTGCGGCATCAATTTCTTTAAAAACTCAATTCCGCTCATTCTCGGAAGCTCCACATCTAATGTCATAACATCCGGCCTGTACTTTATAATGGCATCCCTCGCCTCATATGCATTCTCGGCCTGTGCAACCACCTGAATATTTGGGTCTGAGTCTAAACCCTGCACAAGAAGCTTACGAAACATCATTGAATCATCTACAACCAGTACTCTTATTGGTCTCATAATCTCCTCCTCTACTTCCTGTATACAGAGGGTTCTACATATTGGAATGGCGTCCTGCGTTTATCCAGACTCTCCGTTGTCCCAATAAATAAATACCCACCTGGTTCCATTTTGTCATATATCCTCTGAATCAACTGGTACTTTGTATCATCCTCAAAATAAATCATTACATTCCTCAAAAAGACAATATGAAACTGTCCTTTAAAGGTAATTGGATGCATCAGGTTAAACTGTCTGTAAATAACTTCATTTTTCAAGACATCCTTTACCCTGAATTCTTCCTCATTTATCTGCTTAAAATAGCGCTGTTTCCACTTGGGCGGCAACGGTGCAATTGCCTCCTTTAAATAAACACCACGCTTAGCATGTTCTAATACCCTTGTGGATATATCTGTGGCTAAAATCTTTGTGTCCCACATCTTATGCTCTATTCCAAAATAATCCATCATCAGCATTGCAAGCGTATACGGCTCCTCACCGGTCGAAGACGCCCCCGACCATACTCTCAAAACCTTTTTTGTTTTTTCCTTTACACTAAGCTGAGGTAAAACGACATTCCTCACAAAGTCAAAATGACTGCTTTCTCTCATAAAATATGTATGGTTAGTTGTCAGTACATTAATTATAGTCTTAGCCTCTTCCCCATCAGGATTACGCTCAACCTTTGTCATATACTCATCATAATTTGCATATCCGTTACGCACAAGATAATTTTCCAGTCTCCCGCTAATCAGGTTTCTCTTTTGGCTCAGATCAATACCGTAACGGCTTTTCATATAATTTACAATACGATTAAATTCCTTATCCGTTAACATTTTTGTTCCTCTCAAATAACCTTTCTATATATTTATCTCTTGTCAAAAAACACAATGACATTATAGACCTTTTAGGCATTTTTGTCAATCTGTCTGTAATTGCTTAACCACTTTATTAAACACATCCACAATACCGGGGTCATAAAATGTTCCACTGCGCCTATTAATAATCTGCACGCTCTCTTCCACCGAATACGGGGATTCACAGTGATAGCCCACAAATAATGAATCAAAATCGTTAATTACTGCTGTGATTCTGGCAGCAAGGGGAATCCCCTCCTCCTTTGCGTTTTCAGGGTAACCGGTTCCGTCCCAATTGGCGTGGTGATATTTAGCAATTAATATTGCCATATCCAAAAAACGGCTGCTATGGTTTCCTTCACTTATTTCTTCTAAAATTGCAGCACCATCCTCCGTATGCCGTTTAACTGCCTCCCGCCGTTCCTCTTCCGAAAGGGCTTCATTCAAAACCAGCGCATCCGGCATCACAATATTACCTATATCATGAAGCCTCGCCGCCGTTCCAATGGTTTCAACAAATTCATCCGTAATCAGATTTTCATATTCCCGGACAAGCTGCAGCCCTTGGGCAAGAATGCGGCAGTTATATCCCACCCTTTCCAAACGGTGACTCATATTAGGATTTCTTCTCTCGATTATTTTGGTCAATGCAAGAAGCAGATTTTCCCGCTCCTTTTCCATCTGCTTTTTCTGCTCATCCACCATTTTGTGCATCATACGGTTATAATCCTGCATTTCCTGTTTGATTCGGTAGATGTTTAAATGATTGTTTACACGCATTACTACTTCAATCCGCTCAAAGGGTTTAGGTATAAAATCCACAGCACCCGCAGAAAATGCTGCTTTTTTTTCCTCACTGGAATCCGCAACCGTAATAAAAATAAACGGGATCTCCCTTGTTCTTGGGTTGCTTTTTAGCAGTCTGCAAAATTCCAGCCCGTTCATCCCCGGCATGGAAAAATCAGACAATATAAGCTGTGGCATAGTTTTATTCATAATCTCCAATGCTTCCTGCACACTTAATGCACAAAGCGGCTCATATCCTTCTGCCTGTATAATATTTTCCAGTATCTTCACATTCATGCTTAGATCATCCACAATTAATATCTTCGCAGATTCCTTTTTATTGTGTTCTGATTCCATATACGACACCTCCCCTCTACCATTTTCCCCATTTTTCTGTCAAAACAGCCTTAACCTGCTCATAGGCTGCCATGCTTTTCTCATAATTTTCTTTCCTTATTCCCATTTCCATTCGCAGAATCTCCTTTTTCATATTACCTTCCGGACTTTCTGTGAGGGCTTTAATAGTCTCTGCTAAGGTTTCCGCTTTATCCCAGGCGCCAAGTTCTATAGAAAGCAGCAGTTTTTCCATTCTTCTCTTAATCTGCGCCTTGTTTTCCTCCGAGCCGAAAGTAGTGTAATCCTCCTGGTGTTCCTGCTCCATTCCAACAGTTAAATTACTCCAGTTCTGATAGGTTTCACTTAAATCCCTGCTCTCCCCTGCATTTCCACTGGTACGAAGTTTTATATTGAAAGAAAAACAGCTTCCCTTTCCCTTTTCGCTTTCCACATGTACAGTGCCGTTCATCATTTCCACAAGCTGCTTTGTTATGGAAAGACCTAATCCTGTTCCTCCAAACCGTCTGGTGATAGATGCATCCACCTGTTTGAAGCTTTGAAAGAGATTATCCTGCTCTTCCCTGGATATGCCAATACCTGTGTCCCGCACCATAAAAAACAATTCTACCTCATCATTAACCTGCATTGCCTTGCTCACATCAACACTAATCTGTCCCACCAATGTAAATTTAACGGCATTTGAAAGCAGGTTGTTCAATATCCTGACAATGCGAAGCTCATCACCGATGACAAATTGCGGAATATTCTCGTCTATGTATACACTAAAACGAAGCTCCTTTTTATTTATCTCTGCCATATGGGTAGCAATCACATGATCCATCATCTTGTAAAAGTCAAATTCCGTCTCCTCCAAAACGAACTCCCCTGCTTCCATTTTGGAAAAATCCAAAATGTTATTAATTATTGCAGACATATTATCACAACAGAAAAGAATAATCTCCAGTGTTTTTCTCTGCTCCTGATCCTCTATGGCATCCAGCAGGGCTCCCACATGTCCCTTTATTCCATTTACAGGCGTACGCAGTTCATGGGTTACATTGGCAGTAAATTCATTTCTCATCTGCCGGTTTGTCTCTTCCTCCTCCTTAAGCTGACGAATTCTCACATCCATGTTTTTACGCCAGGTTATATCCTCCGCCAAAAGATAATCCGTTCCGTTTTTCGAAGAAAAAAGACGGAGCTCAATGGGAAAACAGGAACTGTTCTTCCTGTACATAACCGTCTCCTTTTTTCCCAGAAGCTTCCCCTTGTCAAAGGGGTCGTAACTGCCATTTTCCTGCTGAAATTCCTGCCAAAATATTTTTGACATATTACATTCATACAATTCTTCTTCCGTATAACACATTTTTTCCCAGGCAGCCTTATTTGCAAACAGAATCTTCCCGCTTTGGTCAAATGCAATTACAATCTCAAATGTTTCGTCCAATACGTTAAGATCCATCCAATCTTTTTCCATTTCTCTCCCCCTTAGCTTTTTTAGTTTTCATGAACTGATTATACCGCATTTTATCCCAATCTGTCTATTCCTTTTGTTCCCATTTCTATAATCTTTCCACCATTTTAACTCCAGCACCATTCACTGCCCATTCTGCATGCACACCAATTTCCTTAATTTGTTACTGAGCCTGAAAAAAGCATCCAAAATGTTTGCATTCCACACGGCTTATATGTTATCATGTATAT
>JAIDHZ010000113.1 GCA_029052995.1 Lachnospiraceae bacterium
GAAGATCGGCATTGTTGCCGCAAGGTTTAACGAGTTTATCGTCTCCAAGTTAATAGGGGGTGCCATGGACGGATTGATCCGGCATGACATACCGGAGGATAACGTTACCCTTGCCTGGGTACCGGGTGCATTTGAGATTCCGGTGGCTGCGAAGAAAATGGCGGAGTCGGGAAAGTATGATGCAGTCATCTGTTTAGGGACGGTAATCCGTGGTGCAACGAGCCACTATGACTATGTATGCAATGAGGTGTCAAAGGGAATTGCACAGGTATCTTTAAGTACAGGCATTCCGGTCATGTTTGGTATCGTGACAACAGAAAATATTGAGCAAGCCATTGAGAGGGCGGGAACCAAGGCCGGCAACAAGGGCTATGACTGTGCGCTGGGTGCAATCGAAATGGTGAACCTGTTAAGGCAGATGTAGTAAGGAAAGAGGAGATATTATGTCTGCATTACTATTTTTTGATATTGACGGTACATTGATTACATTGGATGATAAGCATGAAATGCCGGATAGTACGAAGCAGGCGTTGAATGCAGCCAAAGCAAACGGGCATAAGATTTTTATTAATACAGGACGTGTAAAAACTGCAATTGACAAACATTTGCTGGAGTTTGGCTTTGACGGTCTGGTATGTGGATGCGGCACTCATATTGAGTATGAGGGAAAGGAAAAATTCCATTATACGTTGAAAAAGGAACAGTGTGTACAGTATGCAGAGAAGCTGCATGCATATGGCTACCAGACTGTATTTGAGGGCAGAGAGCGTTTGTTTATTGACGGTGAACATGGACCGGGCAGTTTTCTGGAATATATTTATGATTATTTTTCAAATAATACAGAATACCCGATAGAAGAATACACTCATCCGGATTTCATATTTGATAAATTTACAACTTCTGAATTTCCGGAGAGTAACCGTAAGGATTTTTATGAAGCCTTTGAAAACTACTTTACTCTTATTCCCCATGGAAGCACTGTGATTGAAGCTGTTCCGAAGCATTTCAGTAAGGCATCAGGAATTAAGCTGCTTGCAGAAACTCTTGGAGTACCACTTTCTAACTGTTATGCATTTGGCGATTCCATTAATGATATGGAAATGTTACAATATGTACCACATTCCGTTGCAATGGGAAATGCAGTAAAGGAAGTATTTGACGTGGCAGAATATACAACAACTGATATTTCAGACCATGGGATTCAAAATGCTTTGAAACATTATGGATTGATAGATTAAAAGGGGATTTATTCATGTTTCGATTAGAAAAGAATCAGATTCATATTGTATTTATATTATTGCTGATTGCAAGTGTATTTGTTTTCGGTTTTTTTGGTATGCGAAATATACCTGATACAAAGGTGCAATCTTCTGTTTCTGTGATGGAAGATTTTTCGGATGGATGGATTTCTTCCTATGAAACAAGAAGTCCACAAAAAATAGAGAAAAAACAGGGAGCAAATGAGAAAGGGAAAACAGTGACGGTTACAGAGATTTTAAGTTTACCGGAGATAGTGCCAGTTG
>JAIDHZ010000114.1 GCA_029052995.1 Lachnospiraceae bacterium
CATCTCTTATTTCCCAATAACAGTCTGCTAATAATCCATAGTACTTTGGTTCAGATTGTGCAAGTTCTTCTAACTTATCAATAAATTCATAAAATAATTCAATTCCCCTATCATCCGTTGAGCACGAAATTCCTCTGTTTATAAATTCCAACATTTTCTCATGATATCTTTCGTAATCCATTTATCTTATCCCCCTGTTATTTCTTAGCAAATCCTGCAAGACTCTTCTTATTTAGTGCTAATTCTAAAAGTTCCGGTAATTTTTCCGGTGGACAGGCAAAGCATGGGATATCAAAGCCTACTATTTTTTCTGCCATCTGTGCATCATAAAATGGTTTTCCCTGATCCGAGATTGCCAGAAGAACAATTAAATTTACTCCGGATTCTTTTAAGTCTGACAGACGTCTTAGCAATCCCGCCCGATTCCCTCCTTCATACAAATCTGTAATCAGAAACATTGTTGTTTTATTGGGCTCTGCAATTAAATCTGTACAATATTTAACAGATTTCTCTATATCCGTTCCACCACCTAACTGAATTCCATATAATAAATCAACCGGATCTGAAGCAATATCTGTCATATCATGAATCTGTGTATCAAATGCCACAATATATGTCTTTAATGCATTCATACTTGCCAGGATACAACCCATAACAGAAGAATATATCACCGATTCTCCCATTGACCCGCTTTGGTCAATATCCAAAATCACGGTTCGGTTAGAAGAACGGGATGCCCTCTCAAAAAAATAAAATTTTTCAGGCATCAGAAGCTTGTGTTCTTTATTATAGTTTTTTAAATTTCGGCGGATGGTCATTTTATAATCCAAGGCAGCTGCAGAAGGAATCGGTGAATGCTCTCTCCGATTCAGGGCAGATGTTACAGCCCGTCTGATATCATCCGAAATACGGCTGTTAATCTCCTCTACAATTCTTCGGATATATTCCCTTACATTATCTTTTGCCCGTTTAGGAACCTGATCTTTCAACATTAAGATAAGAGAACCTGTATTGATATCCGGTTCTAACTGGTCTAACATTTCCGGCTCAAAAAATAGCTGCTTCATTCCCTTTCTCTCTATTGCATCGTTTTGAATTATCTTTATTTCCATCGGTTGAAAAAGGGCTCGCAAATCTCCTAACCACCGGGTAATCTGCGGATTAGACATACCATTTCCTGCACCTTGCCCGGAACCATTTGTACCTTCCTTTTCGTTTCCATAAATTGCTGCCAGTGCAGAGTCCATAAGCAGTTCCTCTTCCGTAAGGGATATCGGCTCTCTATTCATATCATCTAATTTATCAGCTGATTCCTTACCAAGAATTAATCTCCATCGCTTTAAACTTTCTATTGTTTTCTTTTCCATTTCTATCACCAAATTTTCACTTTCCTAAGAAACTATTTATCCTCAATTACTCACGTCCACCATTGCAGACTTAGTCAGTATCATATATCTCCAAAATCAAAATCATCTAATTCGTCGAGTGTTTCCTGTTCCGCCTCTGTTATTGGTGCTGAAATAAACTCACTTGCACTTTCCTTGGAAATCCCTAGTATCTCCCCAATATTTTCCGCAATATCTGCTTTTTCAGATGGTGAAAATACAGAAAATGTCCTTCTAAGGCAGACTAAAGCCGGTTTAAATTCCTCTTCATCCAACTCAGAAACATACTCAAATAACTTTTCCCACAAACTGAATCTGCTAATAAGAGAACGTCTGTTTTTCATAGATAGGCCTTCAAACCATCCTGCACCATCGGAAGAAGGTGTACCTTTCGAAAGTCTTCTGCTAATCAATTCCGCCAATACTTCACTGGTAAATTTTCCTCGTTCTGTTAAAATAGCAGCAGCAAATCCTGAAATTTTCATATTAATATCATCCCGGTCTGCCAGTTCTCCTAACACAGTAATCCACTGTTCTTCCTTTAAAAATTCATGTGACAGACATGCTGCATTCACTTTTTCCATCGCTGTAACAATGTCATTAGAGGCACTATTGTCACAGACTGCCTCATTTCCAAGACCCAGACAAAATCGAAGAAATAAAGCTTCCATTAACGGAATGAATGAACTTGTTTCCAATCTTCTTAGATCTCCAAAACGCATAATAGATGAAAGTATTCCAATGGTATTTCCAATATCTATAACAGCGGTACAGTCTGCTGCCATATTCTGTACTGCCAAAACAGCAGTATCAACTACCTTTGGAATACCACAAAGAAATGCTTCTGATAATATTTCCGCAGTCTGGCTCAGATTTTCTGCATCATGAAGCTTCGTACTTAATTCTAATTGTGCTGCCTGTAAAATGGTATCCCCTTTCAACGAAGCTTCCACAATCTCAATCTCTACTTCCGGATTCCACTGCAACGCCCACAATTCTGCCCATGTAGCATTGTCCTGCTGACGTACAAGCGGTTTACAGAAATGAATTCCCAGCACACGCATTCTATGTAAGAAGAAGGAACGGTTTAAATCCAGAAAAGCTGATTTTTCTGATTTCACCCGCAAATTTTCCCGCAAATCAAGTTCTAATTCTGCCACTTGCGGAGATAAATATTTTTCCAGCTTCAAATCTTTTAACTGCCTTTGAAAATCCTCCTGTACCGAAGTGCATACGACTCCTTTGGGAAGATATCCTATTTTTGTGCCAATTTCTGTTGCAGCACATCCTAAAGATATCTCTCCAAAACTTCCATGCCCCATACAGGTAATGGCCGCATCCCTTAAGTCCTCCAAAGATGGGCTTGTCCCATTCCTCATACCTGCTAATGTATCCGCCAGCCGTAATGCTTCTATCACTTCTGCTGAGGAGGTTCCATATCCCTTTTCACGCTGGAATTTTGCTAATAAGGTTAGATACTGGGCAGCAGAATCTTCCCGCTTTCCTGCCATTCTATTTTTCCAAAGAATCTCATAAAAACCGGGTGCCTTACTGCCTGCTCCATACCCGGAGCGAGAAGATAAACGGTAATAAGAATATGGCATTAAGGTTGCCTTAGAAGATAATTCTGGTAATTTTTCCAGAAGCTTTTCATCTTCTTTTGAATATGTAAAGCCTTTTAATCCCATAGTATGAAAAGCTCCTGTTATAACAGAAATCTGTTCATCTGCTGTTCCCTCTTCCACCGCCTTAGCGATAACCTTTCTCATATAGGCTTCTCTTGTCTGATTATATCTGCTTTCTTTTGAAAATTCACGCAGATATCCTCCATATTGAACAGCAGCTTCCATAAAATCTTCATAGGATTCATTATACTCAAAATTATATTCCCAAAAACTATCAATATTCACACCTAAATGTTTTTCCAGTTGAGCATATACATTAAATTTTTCTATCTGTGCATTTTCCTGTTCACTGTCAGATTTTTTCTGCGTTTCTTCTTCTAATTTTCTTATTTCTTTCTCTGCCCTCTCCTCTTCCTCTTTTTCTAATGCCAGTGTAACCTTTGCAGGCAGATCACAAAACCGTACCGGAACCTTATTCCTGCATGCCCACAGCATTGCCTGGTATTCAGGGGAAAACTCTGCAAAGGGCCATAGCACTGTTCTTACCGGAGGCTCGTCTGTATAGGCAAGGATTGCCACTGGTGGTACTGCTTCCTTACTGCAAAGGGGTTCTATCAGTTCACTTAAATCAGATGGTCCTTCTATCAGCACCAGTTTGGGAGAAGTCCTATCTAAAAATTCCTGCACATAGTATGCACAGGCAGGCGACAAATGCCTGATACCAAAAAAATTTGCCACTACTGATTCAACTCCTTACATGCACTGTAAAGGGATGCATATTCTTTCCCCCGTTTCCGCATTACATTTTCCAAATACTCTGTCCATGTTGCCTTATCCTTGCTCTCATCTTTTACAATTGCTCCCTGCAAAGCGGAAGCGAGATCCTCGTCGGTAACTATGCCTGATCCAAAGCTGCCTGCCAATGCCATGCTATTTGTTAAAAGAGAAATCGCTTCTGCCGCAGAAAGCACACCGGAAGGTGCTTTTACTTTTATCTTCCCATCTAATGTTTTTTGGTCTCTTAATTCCCTAAATATGGTTACTACTTTTTCTACTGTGCTTTCATCTGGAATCTGGGCTTTTAAATCAAAGCTTTCTGCCATTTGTGCCACTCTGCTTGTTACAATCTCCATTTCGGTCTGAATATCAGATGGTGCCGGAAGTACTACAATATTAAACCGGCGTTTCAGTGCAGATGACATTTCATTGACACCCTTATCCCTTGTATTGGCAGTTGCAATAATAGAAAATCCTTTCTTTGCTGCAACCTCCTCAGAAAGTTCAGGAATGGAAATCCTCTTTTCTGATAAAATAGAGATCAAGGCATCCTGTACCTCACTTGCACAGCGGGAAATCTCTTCAAAACGGGCAATGGCACCATGCTCCATAGCAGCATAAACAGGACTTTTTACTAAGGATTCTTTGGATGGTCCGTTTGCGAGAAGCATGGCATAATTCCAAGAATAACGAATCTGTTCTTCGGTAGTTCCTGCTGTTCCCTGTATTACTCTGGAGGAATCTCCGTTGATTGCTGCTGTCAGATGTTCCGAAAGCCATGATTTTGCAGTTCCCGGTTCTCCTATTAATAACAATGCTCTGTCTGTCACCAATGTGGCAATACATATTTGTACTAATCTTTTGTCCCCCATATATTTGGGTGTAATCTCTTTTTTCCCGCTCTTTCCTCCAATAATATAAGTCAGCACCGAACGGGGTGACATTTTCCATCCTGTTGGAATGGGATCTGTTTCATTTGCAATTAATGCTTCTATCTCTTCCTTGTATAATTCTTCTGCCGATAGGCGTAGTATGTCGTTTGCCATAATTTTTCATTTCCTTTCTTCTCTATTCACTATATTTCGTTTTTAAAATTCCTTCAATTTTAGAAAGAAGCTTGTCTCTTGTTTTTTTATCTGCTTTGTCCATTTTTTCAATTGTATTTTTCAGTTCCATGAGTGCCTTTTTCTTATCTTCTATTGGCATGGCATCACCATCTATTCTATCTATACCCCAGCCTGTTGCATTTCCTCTTAAAAGATCCTGTACTTCACAATTTACCATTACTTCCACATACTCTTCTGTTGTGATTTCTTCGTAATATGGTAGGATAATCCTTGTTATTTCTTCCCCAACAGAATACATTATATTGACCTTAAGGGCAAATTTCACTGCGATTTCCCTGCACTTTTCATATTCTTTTGTCCCTGGTTTTAATCCATGCATTTCCAAATCAAACACATTAATTGTATATCTAATGGCTGTTTCATCAATGCCATCTTTGTTTTGTGAAGAAAAATAATCCGTTTCCGTCAAAAAGGAAATGACATGTTCCGGGATTGTATCAAATAAATACAATGTCTGCCCTTTCCCATCCATAAGTTGTACCATAGCATCTCTTACACTGGTACAATTGCCTAAACCATACCAGTATAAACAGTAACTATTCTGTACATAACTATAATTTATACCACCAAGCATTTTTAATATCGTTTTCCTATCATTATGTATTTCTTCGTTATATGTTTCAAATGCACTTTCTCCATTTTCCTTTAATGCAAGAAAGAATCTTGCAGGAAAATAAAATTCTTTATGCTTTTTATATAATCTTTTTATCAATTCAGCATATTGAACATCTTCTTCTAACAGGTTATTTATCAACACCTGATTGATATCTTCCCTTCGGTCATAATAGGTATCCACTTCCTTAATAAATGGATAATTTTCTGCAAACTTAAAAAAACATTCTTCTAATTGAAGCTTTCTATGCATGGTTCCCATAAGCCAATTTATATATATTTGTATTTTAGTTTCATCTGTTTTTTTCTTTCTCTGGTAACATTCTTCACAATGTTTCATTATTTTATCAAAAGATTCCTTTACGAATTGTGCACAGATATCACTTTTTGATTGTATAATATATTGTTCATAGCTATCCCTATACTTATGAACCATCTTTTCCCATATATCTTCTGCCTCCGGAGGGTTCAATTTTGCCAGCACAAGTGTTACTGCTTTTTTGGCATCTCCCTTCTGTGTCTTATATAATTCCAGCAGTTTGGGAACATTTTTTTCAGAACACCCCAATGCATGGACTGCTGCCACACGAATGCTTTTCGGATAACTTTCTTCTTCAACTAAATGCAGGTACCAATCATTTTCCTGATCCCCATATAATCTGCATATTAATCTGACATAATATGCTGTCTTATTTTTTGCAGAAGTATCTTTAAAATCTACTTGCTTTTTTAATAATTCACGAATACTTCCTTTTAATGGAGGCAGTAAAATATCTGCCATATCTTCCAAATCTTCATACCCTAACTGTAAACTCTGAATAAAGATTAAAAAAATTCTTGGATCCAAAATTCTGTGTATATCTTTCTGTGTATAGTAGGAATAAAAATCGTTTTTTCCCAATTTGTTTTTTAGCTCCTGTACGCTGCTATGTAAAATTGCCTGTGGTTTTAGATTCAATTCCTCTTCTGTCTTTACACATTCCGATTTGTCTAGAAAACTCCCCTGCGTTACTGCAAGTGCGTCTGCCAGGGCAATACAGTCCACCAGTTCCCCCGCCACATTGTCTGTCGTAAATAAATTCTCACACATCTGATACAGACGCCCAAATACCTTATTCGCTTCTGACATAGGTTTGAATGCTTCCAGTGCACGCTTTAGGCGAAAATCCTCTGTAATCAATCCACAACCTGCTGCCGCAGCGGCATACAGCCGTGTTTTCAATTCATAAAATGTATTGACATCCATCCTTTATCCTCCCTGATAAAAAAGTGAACACTCCAGCAGCAACTAAATGTCCATGCAGGCAAAACTGCCTGGCTCGTTACTTACGGGAACCAAGTTCCTGCCGCCGCTTATTATTTTTTTAATCTGCATATATCGTTTTCAATTTCTTCTCTATCTCGGATAACATATCCTTTTTCGCTTTTTCATCCACATTACTACGTGTACGCCGTTCCAATTCTTCTTTTATTTCTAATAATCCCTTTTTTCTATCGTTATAAGACATTGGCGTTTCATCCAGCATATCCCAAATGCTCAGCCCCCACATAAATTTTTCACCGCTTATTGCTGCCTGTATGCTATAGTTAACCAGCATTTGTGTATACTCTTCCAATGTGCCATTTCTATAATATTTTAACAGGATATCTTCTATTTCATCCCCTACAGAACAATATTGATTGACCTTAAAAGCAAATTTTACTGCCATATCCACACACTTTTGATATTCCTTAGAACCGGTAAAGTCATCGCACCATTTTTCTAATAATATAATGGTTTCTTTGATCGTTTTTTTAATTCCGGACGGATATGTTCTCTGATATTTTGTGGATTTTGTTGATGTGCTTTCTTTCTTTTCCGGTATAAAATAGCCGGTATCTGAAACAAAGGAAATTAATACTTCCGGAATCTGTTCAAAAATTCTCAGCTTTGGAGCATGTCCCTTTTCCGGATTGGAGAAAGCGACCAGACAATGCCAAAATAAATAATATCCTTCTCTCACATAGTCATACCTGATATTTCTAAACATCCACACCATAATATCCCTGTTTTTATATATTTCTTCCCGGAACTCTGTAAAAGCCTGCTCTCCCATTTCCTTCAATGCAAGAAAGAATCGGGCCGGAAAGTAAAATTCTTTTTGTGCACTATACAGGTTTTCTATCATTTGGACATAACGTTTATCTTCATCCAACAAGTTTTCAATCAGTACCTGATTGAGCTCCTCTCTCCGGTGCCTGTAACCGGATGCTGACTTCTCTTCAATATACTTATAATTTTCTGCTAATATAAGGAAACATTCCTCCATCTGTGGTTTTTTGCGAAGCATTTCTACTGCAAAATTCACTGCAGCGTTATCATACTTTTTCTGACATTTTTCTACCGCCTCATGAACCGCTTTTTTGGCAAATTCCGCACATATATCACTTTTTGAGTGAATAATAAAATCCTCCTGGCTTTCCGGCAAATCATAAATGCAAGCGGACGGAAGCATATATTTCTGTGTAAATTTCCTCCAAATATCCTCTGCCTCCGGTGGGTCAAGTTTTGCAAGCACAAGAATTACCGCAGTTTTTACAACCCCTTTCTGGGTTTTATAAAGCTCTATCAGCTTCGGAATATTTGTTTCAGAACATCCAAGTGCATATACTGCTGCCACACGAATACTTTTCGGATATCCATCTTCTTCAATTAGGCTTAAATACCAGTCGTTTTCTTGAAAACCAGATAAGCGGCAGATAAGACGAATATAATATGCGGTTTTATTTTTTGCAGCATTTGTTTCTAAATCAATTTGTTTCTTCAAAACAGGGATAATGGCATCTCCAAACTGAGGCAGCAAAACTTCTGCCAGACTCTCTGTGATATCCGTTTCCTGTTTTAAACTGTAAATAAACTGTAGAAATATTCTCGGTTCCAACATAAGCCGCACATCTTTTTGCACATCATGCTGTACATTGAGCTCCCCTTCCACAAGTGCACTTTTTACTTCTTCTAAATACCGGTTTGATATGGTTTGTGGTTTTAAACAAAGTTTGTCTTTTTCTTCTTCACATTCCGATTTATCTAAAAAACTCCCCTGCGTTACCGCAAGTGCGTCTGCCAGGGCAATACAGTCCACCAGTTCCCCCGCCACATTGTCTGTCGTAAATAAATTCTCACACATCTGATACAGACGCCCAAATACCTTATTTGCCTCTGACATAGACTGAAATGCTTCCAATGCACGCTTTAGGCGAAAATCCTCTGTAATCAGTCCACAGCCTGCTGCCGCAGCGGCATACAGCCGTGTCCTCAATTCATAAAATGTATTGACATCCATCCTCTCTCCTCCTTACCGTTTTGAAGTTACTGCCATCCTGTCATATTATTCATCATTTACCGGAATATACATTTCAAGCAAAAAGCTCTGAACCAGTCAACATGTAACGGTTCAACTTTCTAACATAACGCTGCAATTCCATCTCTTGTTATAATGGAAATCGGACAAACATAAATTCTTCTTGTTTCAGAATCATAAAATAATTCACCCAATAACGCTCCATTTTCTAAAACTGCCTGCGGTTCAAGGTGCAGAATATCACAAACCTCAGGATAATTTTCATTGGCTTTTAATCCAATCCCTTCTCCCTGATACTGTAACACCCCATGTCCGTCTGCTGCAAATTTTATACTATCGAATGGAAGTAACATAGCACAAACCTGTTGGGAAAGTGTATTTTTCAATTCATTCTTTGCCTTTTTAACTGCTTCTCCAATGGAGGATTCTGATTTGCTTAAGATTTCTTCATAGTTTTGGGATTCTAAATCTGTATGCTCCATTGCTTCCCAACGGATACGTCTGTTCATTCCTCCGGGATAACGGTAAAGTACCGGAATATGATAGACACCAAATGCTGAATCTTCTGATTTTATATGTTTTGCTGATTTGTATGGACGAATATTTTCTGTTCTTGAAATCTCCCCGCTGTCCAAATCAATCCAATAGCCTGTCTCAATATACGCTTTATGTATACTATCATTCAATACTGCAAAAGACAGCTGCACGATTCTTGCATTTTCTTTGTAAAGACCAATCTCCCTTAATTGTGTCAGTTTCCATATTCCCCCCATCGCCTCATAGAGAATGGAATTCTCCGGCTGTACATTATCACTTTCCAGTTTTGTATAAATATATTCCTTGGATTTTTTCACGGAAGAAGAAAGTCTGACACACAATGCAACCAGACGGTTAAGCTCTTTATCATCCGGCTGCCCAGACAATTCTTCTGCCACGGTAATAATTTCGATCATAATCGCCTGTAATTCGGGCAGATAGTAGTCACCCAGCTGTTTGGCAAGATTCTTATAGGAAGCAGATGAACTCCCATTGATAGAGGACACACCTCTGTTTAATAAATCTGTCACAAAGGTTTCTGCCAGTTCTAATCCTTCCAACTGTTTTTGCAGTTTTTTCTTTGCTGCTGCAAGACTTGTTTTAGAAGGCTTTTTCGGACCATTTTTTTCTTCTTCCTTTGCCTTTTCCTTTCGTTTTGTAATCTTATCCCTCTTTTTTGCCACATCATCCGGCACTTCTGCCACCTCAAAATTTTTTCCATTTACCCATTCGTACATAATGGCAAGACTATGCTTACATGGGAACTGCCTGCTTGGACAGGAACATCTGAATACAGGAGCATCTCCGGAAAAATCTGCCGAAGTATGATAACCTGACTTTCCACTTCCCTTACATTCTCCAAAAATCAAGTCTTTATTTTCTGTTTGATACAATGTGTCAAATCCACCGGAACGGGAAATTTTCTGTGCATTCGATATGGCATTCTGGTTTGGTGCTAAAGAACGTATTAGTTCTTCTGTAATTATCTCTGCTGTTTTGGACATAATGACCTCCTATGTCAATTTATCGTTTTTTCGTTTAATAATTATTCATGTACTTCTCAAATCCTGTTTATAATTGTATAATATACCCAATTTTATCTTCATTTTTTGTTAATTATAGTATAACATATTTTTCTTTATTATCATAGTGCAGATTTATGAATGCCTGCCAACCAGCCCGCTGAATGTTACTTGCTTGTACTTTTTATGCATGTGTTCTATAATGAGTTTATCAGACAGATAGGAGAGGGAACCGTGCATGTATTTGTGGTAGAGGACGAACATATTTTAAGACTCGAATTGAAGATATTATTGGAAAATGCATTGTATCAGGTCACAGCACCGGATACCTTTGATAAGGTTGCCTGCCAAGTGAAGGATGTCAGACCGGACATAGTGCTTTTAGATGTAAATCTTCCCGGTATTTCCGGATTTGATATCTGTACGCAGATTCGAGAACAGATGGAAGTACCGATTATTTTTTTAACCAGCAGGACGGATTCCATGGATGAATTAAATGGAATCCTTAAAGGCGGAGACGATTATATTACAAAGCCATACCAGGCTCCGATTCTTTTGGCGAGAATTGCAGCAGTATTAAAACGCACGAAGGGTATGGAGAAAAAAGCGGAAAACCAGATTATGAGGAATGGGGTGCGACTTGACCTTTCAAAATGCTGTTTATTTGTTGAGGCTCAGAGAGTGGATCTTACTAAAAATGAAATGAAGATTCTGCATCTTTTGTTTCAGCATCCGGGAGAATTTGTTTCCAGAATAGATTTGATTGAATATCTGTGGGAGAATCAGCTTTTTATTGATGACAATACACTGAGTGTACATATTACCGGAATTCGTAAAAAAATGGGTGCAATCGGGGTGCAGGATTTCATTGAGACAAAGAGAGGGATTGGTTACCGTATATGAAGATGACGGACTTTTTAAGGGATAAATGTATGCTTTTGCTTCTGCATCTGGTGTGTATGTGTGTCCTGGCTGGATTTTTAAGAGCGACTGGATATAATGATTCCAATATTATTTTAATTCTTATTTTCTGGGTGATTCTCATTGCTGCCTGGCTTATGCTTACCTACTTACAAAGGAGAATCTATTTCCGGAAAATTGAGCGGCTTTTAGAGCAGGTGGATCAAAGATATCTTCTTGGTGAACTGCTGCCGGATTCTTTTCGTTTGGAGGATCGATTGTACCGGGAAATAATACGGAAATCCAACAAATCCGTTATTGAACGGATTCGCCGGATTGAAGATGAAAAAAAAGATTATAAGGAATATATTGAAAGCTGGGTACATGAGATAAAGGCACCGATTGCAGGTATTTCCCTGATTTGCGATAACAGGCGGCACTTTTTGTCATCTGCACAGATGGGAAAAGAGATGGTGGAAGAAGGGGCAGCAGAGAGAGCGCTGGTAACGGAAGAAAAAGAGGACTTTCGAACCATCAGTATGGAGAATCAGAAAATTGAAAACTATGTGGATATGGCACTATACTATGCCCGTTCGGAAAATGTTTATAAGGATTATTTGATTCAGGAGACAAACCTTAGTGAGGTGGTGAATGAGGTGCTGAATAAGAATCGGCTGCTGCTCATTCAAAATCATGTACAGGCAGATGTGAATTGCGAGGATATGGTTTATACTGACCGGAAGTGGATAGAATTTATATTGAATCAGATTGTGTTAAACAGCGTAAAATACAGGGCAGAAATGCCAGTATTTCATATCTATACAAAACGGGAAGGTAACGGTGTAATTCTGGTGTTTGAGGATAATGGCTCCGGTATCCGAAAAGAGGAAATTTCCCGCATTTTTAAAAAGGGATTTACCGGAAGTAACGGCAGAAATCATGAGCGGTCTACCGGTATGGGGTTGTATTTATGCCATAAACTTTGTAACAAGCTGGGCATTGGGATTATGCTTAAGTCAGTATATGGAGAGGGAACAAAAATATTTTTGGAATTTCCGATTAGCAATTATATAAGCAGAGAGTAAACAGATTGGAGCTATCTTACGAAATCTTAAGATAACTTCAATCTATCTTTATATGAAAATATGAAGGAACATAATAAAATCATCCTGTAGAGAGAAGATGAAACTAGAGTTATCTTTCATTCCTTGTAGGTCGCTTGCCCTTCAAGGAATGTAATAGAACTTTGTATAGCGGATTACAGAAATCTATATCTTCGCTAAATGATTACGATAGGAGTGATGAAAATGAATGATTACATCCGGGTATGTGATGTAGAAAAATACTATGGAAATGAAGCAAATGTGACAAAGGCGGTAGACCGGGTTAGCTTTTCTGTGGAAAAAGGAGAATTTGTCGGTATTATGGGAGCTTCCGGATCGGGAAAGTCAACACTGCTTAATGTGCTGGCAACAATTGACAGAGTGACTGCCGGACATATTTACTATGAGGATACGGATATAACTGAACTGTCGGACGATGATTTATCAGAGTTCCGTAAGGACAATCTGGGATTTGTATTTCAGGAGTATAATCTTTTGGACACCTTGACAATCGAAGAAAATATCATTCTGGCATTGACCTTACAGGGTGGAAAAAAGACGGAAATAGACGAAAACTGCAGTGGGATTTTAAAATTATTGGGGATTGAGGACATCCGTGGCAAATTTCCATATCAAGTATCGGGAGGACAAAAGCAGCGGTGTGCCTGTGCCAGAGCATTGGTGAATCATCCGAAGCTTCTACTTGCCGATGAGCCCACCGGGGCATTGGATTCAAACGCCGCCCAGACATTGCTTGAGACCTTTACGAATCTAAATCAGAGTATGGAAGCCACAATCCTTATGGTAACTCATGATGCATTTTCAGCAAGCTACTGCGGGCGTATTTTATTTTTAAAGGATGGAAAGATTTTTCATGAGCTGGTGAGAGGAGATAAGAACAGGAAGATCTTCTTACAGGAGATTCTGGATGTATTGTCGCTGACAGGAGGTGAGCTGTCCGATGTTGAATAAGCTTGCTTTCCGCAATATGAAACGTTCTGCCAGAGACTATCTGGTCTATATTCTTACAATGACGGTGGTCACTGCACTGATGTATGCATTCAGCAGCCTCATTTTTCAGAACGGGCTTTCTGTTCATTTTGAAGTAGAGGGAGTCATGGAGATGATGATCGGTCTTGCAACAGTATTTATTGTACTGATTGTTGCGTGGCTGATTAACTATATGGTGCGGTTTATGCTGGAAAAACGAAGCGGGGAATTTGGCATTTATCTGTTATTGGGAATAAAGAAGAAAACGGTTTCCAAGCTCTATATCCGGGAAAATATCCTTCTGGGTGGTGCTGCTTTTTTCTTTGGACTCATTTTCGGTGTATTATTGCAGCAGGTATTGCTCTCTATTATGTATTCCATGGTAAGGATGGAATATCATCTGCATATTGCATTTCATGCGGGAACGATTCTGATGACTGTATTCTGTTATACGGGCTGTTATCTGATTGCCCTCCTTAAGTGCAGGCGTAAATTTAAGAAAATGAATATTCATGCACTGATGAATGCAAACCGGCAGAATGAGGAGATAAAGGAAAAGCATGAGGGGCTGAAAAAACTGCTATTTCCCCTTTCCATTTTCTTTATTTTTCTGTTCTGGACTGCCTTTGGAAGGCTTTCCAATACCGGAGAAGTTTTTTTGTTTCTGATTGGGCTGGTGCTTACAATTTATCTTTTTTATATGGGACTTTCGGCATGGATTATGTGCTATGTGCGCAAGAAGGGAAAGGGAATCTATAAGGGGCAGAATTTGTTTTTACTCCGGCAGTTTGCCGCAAAGGTGCGAACGATGCAGTTTACCATGGGAACCCTGACGGCATTATTTACGCTTGCCCTGATGGGCTCTTCCATTGCACTGATGTTTAGTGAGTATGAAAATACGGTCTTAGAGGACAAATTTCCATTTGATGTGCAGGTATATAGCACAAATGTGGAGGATGATTTTGCGGACGAAAAAGCGGTCATTGATGAGAATGGCATGCCATCGGAATATTATTCCTATCATATTTATACAGATCGGGATAATCAGGTCAATACCTGGATATTGACACATTTAATTGCATGGGGAACCATGTACCGTAATTCGGATGGGAGTCCCAATATGCCGGCGATTGAAGCATTTCTCAAAGATGAAAGTGTGTACTATCAGTATGATACCTATATGGGGATATCGGATTATAATTATTTGCGGAAAATGATAGGATATGAGGAAATAAATATAAATCCCGATGAGTACCTGGTTCAGATCAAGCCGCGATTATATAAAAATACGAAGGAAATCGGAAATGATTTGCGAATTACAGATGCATCAGGGCAGGGAGCTCTCTCCTGTGCAGGGGTTGTTTCAGATTCTTTTTCCCAGGATGGGCATAACGGTGCGGACTATGTGATTGTAGTGCCGGATGCAGTTTTGGAGCGGATGATGCCCTTTTATTCTGAACTGGTTGTGAATATGGAGGGGAAGATTCCGGTGGATTTGCAACAAAAGCTGGATGATCTGACGGAAGAAGAATCAGATGCTGACGATGAGGAGGAAGAAGAAGATCTTCGCTGCGGTTCCGATAATATTATTTGTTATGGGGGGATCAATCTGGTAAGGGAAAATCTGATTCCTGAGGTAAAATATATGCTGGGTACCTTCATCATACCACTATTTTATATCGGATTGGTTTTTGTCAGTGTGGCGGTAACTGTCTTGTCTGTACAGCAGTTAAGTGATTCTGCAAAATACAGATTTCGCTATGATGTACTGGCAAAGCTGGGTCTTTACCATACGCAGATCCATCAGCTGATTTTGAAGCAGCTGACTGCTTATTATCTCTGTCCTGCCGTATTGGCAATGATAATCAGCGGAAAGATGATTCTGTTTGCCAGTAAACTGTTTGTGCGCGAAACAGGAGTACCGGCATTTATGGGAAGCTTTTTCTTAAAAAGCATCGTATTGTTTTTTGGAATTTATGTGGTTTATTTTATCGTAACCTATGTTGGATTTAAGCGGAATGTGGAGTTGGACAGGTGAACCGATGTCAGTTAGTTAAGCTTTATGGAGAAAAAGTTTAATCTTTTTCTCCATAACTTAAAGCACTTTCCAGTATCCTGCCTTTTTTGATCCAACTCGCTCTATATAACCATTTTCTTTTAAAAATGATATATTATTTTCCACTGCTGTTTCACTTACACCTCCCGGCTCCCAATGTGTGTTATATGCGCTAGCAATAAATGAGCCACTTGAATATGCAAGACTTTATCTTAATGGAAATATGCAGATGTGTGTGGATGCAGAGTATTCATTAGAAATATGGTAAATAATCCTTAGATTGAAGAAAGCGCCAAATGATTTACTCTGTCATTTGGCGCTTATCTTATAGATTTCTTCCCTGATACTGTATCGTTACCACATAAACCGTTTTGTGCGGTTCGTCAATGCGGAAGATAGCGATATAGTTATCAATCAACAACTGTCTGTAACTCTTTCCAGCATATCTGCCCTCATTTCGCTCTTGATGAGACTGCGGAAAGGTACTTAAACTTAAAACAGCTTTCTTAATTCTGTCAACCTGTCCTTTTGCATTTTCAGGAGCCAATTTCTCATGTGCAATATATTCGTAAATGTTGTCTAATTCGCGTATTGCTCTGGGGTTAATCATTACCTTGTATTTATCCAAAATGCTTTTTCTCCAATTCCGCAAAAACTATCTCTGCATCGACTGCTTCTGCTCCGTTTGCAATTTCCTGCTCGGATTCGTAGATAGCTTGGTCAATTCGGTTAATCCTTGCGAATTTATCATACAATTCACAACTCATTACAACCAAGTCGCTATATCCGTTTTTGGTAATAAAAATAGGCTCCTGCTCCTTGTGTGCAATATTGGAAATTTCGGTTGTATTACGTAAATCCTTAATAGGCATAATAATAGGCATAATGCTTTGCTCCTTTTTTGACACAATTATAGCATAATTACGTGTTGAAAACAATAGAAACATATGATATACTCAAGTGGAAATTTTCGGATGGCAGTTTTGCATGCAAAGCGAGGAAAAATGTTAAAAGATTATACAGTAGACGAATTGATAGTAGACTTGATGATAAAATGTGGGTTTGGAGCTGTTACTTTTCCAATTGAACCAGTATCTGGCGGTTTAATGCATAGAATGTACAGAGTAAGAACTAAATCCGGAATATATGCGGTTAAACATCTAAATCCTGAAATAATGGGAAGAGAAGGTGTGCATGATAATTTCGAAAGAGCAGAGAAAATTGAATGTCTTTTGCAAAAAGAGGATATTCCTATCGTGCCTGCTCTAACAGTTCTTGGTAAAAAAATGCAAACTGTAGATGGACACTATTTTTATATATTCAATTGGCAAGATGGACATATTACTGATTGGAATAATATTTCAAACGACGAGTGTAATATAGCCGGAAATATTCTTGGAAAGATTCATGCAATTAGTCCTAAGAATGTTTCCCACCAGGAGCCTGAATTAAGTAAAATTAATTGGCACAAGTATATCCATAAAGCGAACGAAGAAAAAAGCGAGATTGCCTCTCTATTGGTTGACAATAAGAAGCTTTTAGTCTATGCCGAGAAGGAGTTGAATAAGGCAAGAACATCTTTGCCGGATATAATGTGTGTATCTAACGAGGATATGGACCCTAAAAACATTATGTGGGATAACGGTAATCCATGGGTAATAGATTTAGAATGCCTCGACTACGGCAATCCGATATCACATGCACTTCAACTGGCGCTTCAATGGTCAGGAATTACAACCTGTAATATGGACATTGAAAAGATGGTTGCTTTCTTTGACGGTTATCTGGAGGCGTATGATAATTGTTTTCGGGCATACAGCGGTGTATTTGGGTTGGCATATACTTGGGTAGAATGGTTAGAGTATAATATTCAAAGAGCGCTTGGAGCATGTATTGATGAAACAGAAAGAATGATGGGAATTTCTGAGGTACGAAACACGGTCGAGAGGATAAAGTATATTCGGAATATTGAAAAAGAAATAAAAGAAGCCTTGAATTCTCGTTTGCCTGAGATTAAGGCTGACAGATATGATAATCACGATGAGAGAATATGTTATTATGAACTTTTACTGGAAAGTAATATTACTGAAGTGCTACAATATGAACTTCCAAAAGGCTACCGTTTCGTTTCATATACTGACAATGATAGAGATGCATGGATTGATATTGAAATGTCCGCCAAAGAGTTTGTGAGCTATAAGCAAGGATTAGAAGCATGGAATCGTTATTATGCAGCAAAGCTGGATGAACTTCCAAGCAGAATGTTTTTTATTGAAACTGATGAAGGTGAGAAAATAGCTACAGCTACCGCATTCTATGATATTTATGGGCGTGATACATCTAATGATGGTTGGCTTCATTGGGTGACTGTTAAGCGAGAATATCAGGGAAATGGACTGTCAAAACCGTTGATAACGTATGTCCTTCGAGAAATGAATAAATTAGGGTATGTGTGTGCTAAAATTCCTACACAGACGAATACATGGTTAGCTTGTAAGGTGTACATGGATTTAGGTTTTATACCAGTTAAGAAGAATTTGAAACATAGTTATGAAGGTTGGAAAATTATAAAAGCTTTGACTAAGCATGGTACACTTGAGACACTTTAGTAATACCTTATTTTTATTCGGGTTTGTCAAGATAAGTGTGTAAGTTTTTTATATTTTTATGGTGGTCGAATAGCTCGACCACCTTTTTCGTATAAA
>JAIDHZ010000115.1 GCA_029052995.1 Lachnospiraceae bacterium
TTACAATATTTTGTTATATTACAAAATTTGCTGGCATAGAGCTATGCAAAGTGGTATACTGTATACAACCTTTCCTGTTTGAGAGAGTGATTTGTGTGTTTTATGGTTTATTATTCGTTGTAATTTATATAATATAGCCGGCGGGAGGAAGAATATGGATGGTTCATTGCAGTTAAAGGCATATGCAAAGATTAATCTGGGACTAGATGTGGTCAGAAAAAGGGAAGATGGCTATCATGAAGTGCGCATGATTATGCAGACGGTGAAGCTTTTTGATAAGCTTACATTTCAATTACTTGAGGAAGATGAGATTAGGATTAAGACAAATCTTGGATTTTTGCCGGTAGATGAGCACAATCTGATTTATAAGGCAGTAAAGCTTTTGAAGGATACCTATCATATTGATAAGGGAATGGACATTGATTTGTTTAAATGTATTCCTGTAGCAGCAGGAATGGCAGGAGGCAGTACGGATTGTGCGGCGGCTCTGGTTGGTGCATCTAAATTGTTCGGGCTGAATTTAAAGCGTGAGAAGTTGATGGAGTTAGGTGTAAACCTCGGTGCGGATGTACCATATTGCATTATGCGGGGGACTGCGCTTTCGGAAGGAATCGGAGAAATATTGACACCGCTTGCCCCTTTGCCCGACTGTTACATTTTAATTGCTAAGCCTCCGATTTCAGTATCTACAAAATTTGTTTACGAGCATTTGGATGTATCAGGGTTAAGTGTTCATCCGGATATTGATGGTATGGTGAATGCTATTACTGCAAATAATCTGCAGGGGATTGTGGACAAAATGGAAAATGTACTTGAAACAGTAACAATTCCAAAATATCCTGTGATTAATGAAATTAAGTCACTAATGAAAGTAAACGGTGCAATGAATGCATTAATGAGTGGCTCCGGTCCTACGGTGTTTGGATTATTCAGGGATAAAGACACAGCGAGGCAGACAGAACGATTGATTCGAAGGAAAAATCTTGCGAATCAGGTATATGTAGTAACCCCATTTAATCAAAAAATATAAGGAGACCTTAATTTGGAATTAAAATATGATGAAGGAAATGAATATTTACCGTTGAGGGATGTCGTGTTTAGGGCATTGCGCCGGGCAATTGTGACCGGAGAATTTTCCCCGGGAGAGCGTCTGATGGAAATTAAGCTTGCTGATAAGCTGGGTGTAAGCCGCACACCGGTGCGAGAAGCTATCCGTATGCTTGAGTTAGAGGGACTGGTTGTTATGATTCCCAGAAAAGGTGCAGAGGTTGCCAGAATTACGGAGAAGGATTTGCGTGATGCATTAGAGGTGCGGACTGCGATTGAAGAGCTGTCGGTGGAGCTGGCATGCAACAGGATTGATGATGAAGGAAGAGAAAAGCTAAAGCAGGCATGTATTGAATTCAAAGAGGCCATTAATACAAAGCATGTTCAGAAAATTGTGGATGGAGATGTAAAGTTCCATGAAGTAATTTTTGAGATTACTAAAAACCAGCGGCTTATCAGTATTGCCCATAATCTTCGCGAACAGGTATACCGATACAGGGTTGAATATGTGAAGGATTTTTCATATCATGATGTTTTGGTTGAGGAGCATTACGACATTACAAATGCAATTCTTACTAATGATGTAAAAACCGCAAAGGAAATTATGAGGAAACACCTGTATAATCAGGAGCTGATTGTAATAAGGAATTTGAAGGATACGTTGTCAAGTTAATAAATTTAAAAATGCAGATAAACTGATTAACTTGCAGTAATGGAGGCAGAAGAAATGCGAACAAATGAAATGAAAGCAAATAAAGTGTGGAGTATTTTGGCGGTATTATTTTTTTGTATTGGAATGTTGACAGGTTGTGGCGGCAATCAGGACGCAGATTCTACAGAGATTAATATTAATGGAACGGAAGTTAATTTAATTAAGAGGGGCGATTCTGATCCCGCCAAAAAGAGTATTGTATGTACTACATTTCCGCAGTATGACTGGATGCGCAATGTATTAGGACAACGGGAGGATGAATTTAATTTGAGTCTGCTTTTGGACAATGGTATGGATTTGCATAGCTACCAGCCCACTGCAGAGGATATGTCAAAGATTGCAGCCTGTGATTTGTTTGTATACGTAGGGGGTGCATCAGATGCATGGGTAGAGGATGCATTAAAGGAAGCAACGAATAGTAATATGCAGGTTGTAAATCTGATGGAGGTATCAGGCTCTTTTGTAAAAGAGGAAGAGGTTGTGGAAGGCATGCAGGAGGATGCACATGAGCATGAAGAGAAGGAATATGATGAACATGTGTGGCTCTCTTTAAAAAATGCACAGCAGTTTACCACTGAGCTTGCAAGTGCTATGGGCGTTGTAGACAAAGAAAATGCGCAGGAATATATGGCAAATGCAGAGGAATATAATCAGAAGCTTGCAGCCCTTGATGGAGAATATATGTCGCTTATGGGTGAGGAAAAGAACGATACGGTTTTGTTTGGGGACCGTTTTCCATTACGCTATTTGGTAGATGACTATGGATGGAATTATTTTGCTGCCTTTGCAGGATGCAGCGCTGAGACAGAGGCGAGCTTTGAAACAATAGCATTTCTTGCAGGGAAAGTAGATGAGTTAAAACTGCAATATATTTTTGTTTTGGAGGGTTCAGACCAAAAGATTGCCGAGGCAATTATTAATAGCACAAAGGATAAGTCCTGCGAGATTATAACAGTTAATTCCATGCAGGCAGTGACAGGCAGGGATGTAGAAGAGGGCATAACCTATCTGTCGGTTATGGAAGATAATCTGGCGGCTTTTGAAAAGGCATTAAGGTAGAAATTAAGTAACAGTAAAGCCTGTTTGTTTTATGTTTTTAAGGCTGTGGCATATATATTAAAAGCGCAAAAAGGAGGCAGCTATGGCATATATTAATTGTGAAGACCTGACACTTGGATATGACGGTATTCCGGTGGCAGAACATATTCATTTTGAAGTAAATAAAGGGGATTATCTCTGCGTGGTAGGCGAAAATGGTGCCGGTAAGAGCACCATGATTAAAACCCTGCTGCATCTTATGTCTCCGCTTTCAGGGGAACTTGTAACAGGGGATGGACTGATGCCTTACGAGATAGGTTATCTACCCCAACAGACAGTGGTGCAGAGGGATTTTCCGGCTTCTGTTGGTGAGATTGTCTTGTCAGGTACATTATCCAAATGCGGTAACAAGCCATTTTACGGTACGGAAGAGAAAGAAATTGCCAAAAAGAACATGAAAAAAATGAATGTTTTTGATTTGCGGAAAAAGTGTTATCGTAATCTTTCTGGTGGACAGCAGCAGAGAGTCCTGCTTGCAAGAGCACTCTGTGCAACAAGTAAGCTTTTATTGTTAGACGAGCCGGTGACAGGATTAGATCCAAAGGTAACAGTGGAATTTTATGAAATGATTAAGGATTTGAATAAGGAGGGAATTACAATTATAATGGTATCCCATGACATATCTGCCACAGTGGAATATGCCAGCCATATTCTGCATATTGATAAAGGAAACTCCTTTTTCGGCACAAAAGAAGAATATTTACAAAGCGACAAAGGAAAAATATTTTGCCGGATGGGAGGTGGTACAGATGAGTGATGTGATACAGCAGCTGCAGTTCTATCTGGAATATCCGTTTGTCAGGTATGCTTTGATTGTTGGAACATTAATTGCACTCTGCTCCTCTTTGCTGGGAGTTACGCTGGTTTTAAAAAGGTTTTCATTTATTGGGGATGGTCTTTCACACGTGGCTTTTGGAGCCATGGCAGTTGCAACCATTTTTAATATGTCTAATGATACTATTTTAGTTATGCCGATTACGGTTATTTGTGCAATTTTATTATTGCGTACAGGACAGAACACACAGATTAAGGGAGACGCTGCCATCGCAATGTTATCTGTCAGTTCTTTGGCGATTGGATATCTAGTATTGAATATTTTTTCTACCTCTGCTAATATATCAGGAGATGTATGCAGTACCCTGTTCGGTTCTACTTCAATCCTGACCCTGACAAAAGCGGATGTATGGCTTTGTGTCATTTTATCCGTAGCGGTTGTGGTTTTATTCTGTTTGTTTTACAATCGTATTTTTGCCGTTACCTTTGATGAGAATTTTGCAAAGGCGACCGGAGTGAAAGCCAATGTGTATAATACATTGATTGCTGTGGTAACAGCCATTATTATTGTGCTTGCGATGAATCTGGTAGGTTCTCTTCTGATATCGGCACTTGTCATTTTTCCTGCATTATCAGCGATGAGAATGATTCAGAATTTCAAGGGTGTTGTGATTTGTTCCGCTGTTATTTCTGTGATTTGTGCGCTGACCGGAATGATAATTTCAATTTTATGTTCCACACCGGTAGGTTCAACAATTGTCGCAGCAGACATGGTGGTATTTTTTATAAGCTGTGGAATCGGCAGATTAAAGAAATGTTAAATAGGAGGTATTCAACTATGCGACGAATGAAAAAAATAGTGTTATTGATGGCAGCAGCAGTCTGCCTTACAGGATGCGGTCAGGAAACCGGGAGCAATAAAGCGGTTGGTGATATGCAGTCCAATGTGGACAAGGTAATGGAAGAGCAGATGGAGAATGCTAAGAGAACAACGCAGGACGCAATACAAAATGATGTTGATGTTGATAAGGCAATTGAGAAAGCACAGGATGGTGCTTTAAAAAACGGAAAACAGGAAAATGATGATAAATCAGGACAAAGTTCAGATGTGGATTATGATTTGACCGTTATGAGTAGCGATATGGTATACTCTACTGTGTATCAGATGATGACAGATCCGGAAACCTATGTCGGAAAGACTGTTCGGATGAATGGTGCTTACGTTGTAAATTATTGGGAAAGCACAGACACTTATTATCATTGTGTCTTAATTAAAGATGCACAGGCATGTTGCCAGCAGGGGATAGAGTTTGTCTGGGGTGATGGAAATCACAAATATCCAGATGATTATCCGGAAGAGAGTGCAGAGGTTCTAGTAACAGGAACCTTTGAAACCTATAAGGAAGATGGAGATACTAATTTGTACTGCCGTCTGGAGAATGCGACTTTGGAACTGCAATAGGCAATTTAAAGCGAAAATGTATATATAGTGCTTAAGTAGTGCTTTTGGGAATTCAAAAATTGAATAGGAAACAAATACCTCACACATACTAACAGAGATTTGGTATGTGTGAGGTGTTTTTTTATGCAGATAAAATATAATCGGGACAATGAATTAGAGCTGCCAATCAGTAAAGACCTGAAAACAAATATAAAGGTGTTGGATGAAATCTTTACTGACTGGGGAGATATTGTAAAAAAAGAGTTTGTGCTGGAGCGGGATGAGGGACCGCTGTCCATTTATATCATTTATATTGATGGTCTTACAGATAATGAAATGATAGAACGGACAATAACAAGGCCATTGATTTACGAATGGAGGGAAAATGAGCTCATACAGGCGCAAAGGACAAAAAAGGAGTCAGAGGCAGATGGGGAGTATACTAAAAATATACTGAAGCGGATTTTGTATTACCAGGTGGAAACGGTGGATTTAGCAGAAAAGGATACGTTGATGGATTCCATTGGCTGTATGCTTAACGGGGATACAATTATTTTTGTTGACGGAGTGGATAAAACGCTGGTGCTGTCAACAAAGAAGCTGCCCTCCCGTTCCATTGACAGCCCCAAAAAGGAAGGCGGATTAAAGGGTCCTCAGGACAGCTTTAACGAAAATTTCCGTACCAATACAGCACTGCTGCGGCGGCGGGTAAAGGATCCTAAGATGAAAGAAAAACAGGGCTTTTTAGGACAACGCTCGAGAACTGTATACGGGTTGATGTATTTAGATGATCTTGTTAAACCGTCTTTATTGGAGGCAATTGAAAAAAAGCTTGGGGAGTTTTCTATTGACGGCATTTTTGACAGTGGTATGCTGGTACATTTGCTTGAGGAGAAATGGTACTCTCCTTTTCCTCAGGTGCAGACCACTGAGCGCCCTGATAAAGCAGCGTCCGCTATTTGCGAGGGACGTGTGGTGTTGGTGGTGGATAACTCACCAGAGGTTATTATTCTGCCTACCACATTTAATACTTTTTTTCAGGCGGCTGATGATTATTATAACCGCTTTGGCGTGGCAACCTTTGCCAGGCTTTTAAGGTATCTGGCAGCTTATATTACTGTATTGCTTCCGGGGCTTTATATTGCCATTACCTGTTACTATCCGCAGATTCTTCCGACGGAATTTTTGTTAGCCATTGTAGGGGCTAGAAGTGATGTAACCTTTCCGATTGTGGTGGAGGTATTGCTGATGGAGCTGTTGTTTGAATTGCTGAGGGAGGCAGGAATAAGGCTGCCGGGGCAGATGGGAAATACTATCGGCGTAGTGGGTGGTCTGATTGTGGGGACTGCGGCGGTAGAGGCTTCCCTGGTCAGTACAATAGTAGTGATTGTGGTAGCGCTGACTGCAATTGCCTCCTTTGCCATTCCCAATGAAGAATTTTCTTCTACCTTTAGGCTGCTCAAATTTTTAATGATTTTTCTGGGCGCAGTCTGGGGGCTTTACGGTATTATGCTGGGAATACTTGCAATACAAATTCATCTGGCATCCTTAGAAAGCTTCGGAATACCGTATATGCTTCCGATGGTGTCCGGTAGTATTGATGGAGATGTGGAATATCAGGATTTTGTCTGGAGAAAGCCAATCTTTACTATGAGAGAAAGACCCCTATATACAAGGGAAGGGCAGAGAATCCGGTTTCGAAGGGTAAAAGGAGGGGATAAATAATATGTTTAGCCATAACGGAAGGATTTCAGAACGGCAGCTTAGACGTATGCTGGTGCTTTCAGTTTTTGCCGGTGGGATTTTTGTGATTCCACACATGTCGGCAAAGTTGTTTGAGACAAGTGTGTTTTGGGGATTTTGTGTATTTTTTGTGTTTGCCTGCATTTATGTGGGGTGTATATATAAAATTGCACATCACATGCATTTTGTAGAACGAGCTACAGAAAATGGGTTTACGGGAAGGCTGATTTTAATTGTACAGATTTTAAGGCAGATATACCGTCTGGTTTTCTTTGTGCTTTTGTCTGTTGCCATATTGGAAGAGGCGCAGGTGCCCTTCATGCAAGGTAAGCAAAGTGGTTTAAATCTTTTGGTAATGCTGCCGTTGATGCTTGTGGCAGTTTATGGTGCATTGAGTGAAAAGAGGGAAAAAGAAAAACAGCCATACCGCATTGAAAAGCAGGGACGTCTTTATGAGATGATTTTTTGGATTTTGTTTATTCCGTTTATTATTATGGTGCTATTTGGAATGGGAAGCGTGGACTGGCAGATTTTTGTTCCCCGATATGATATTCCGTTTTTAAATTTGTTTTTATATGCCTATTTTATGCTTGTATTTTTGCTGCCGGTGGAAAATTATTTTTATCTCAGGCCCTGTCTTGCAGATGAAAAAGGGCAGAAATCCTATTATGCTGTTATTGCTACAGTTGCTGTCATAATACTGTTGTCCTTTGCTTTGCTTGGCATTTATGGTGTTCATGGGGCGGCTGAGGAAGAAATGCTTACTATTGCAATTATGCGTTATATCAAACTTCCTTTTAGAATACTGGGGAGGTTTGATTCACTGGTAGTATGGTTTTTTATGACCGGATGCTTTGTGCTGCTTGGCCAGACACTTTACTTTACAGGTTATCTGCTGTCAGCCTTATTTCCAAGGGCAAAGCGGTTTTGGATTATTGTAGTGGCATCGGCATTAGCCTTGGTTGTACCGATATTTTTGCCGGATTATCAGATTATGCTTCCCTTATATATGCAGTATGGAGCATTAGTAGACCTGCCTTTATCGCTGATTATGCCCTTGTTATTGTGGGGTGTATCACGGGCGTCCAAATCATCCTAATTAATTAAAGTAATTAAAAAACTTTATTATTTTAGTTATATGTTTAAAGAAACAATTTTATATAAAAGCTTTGTAAAAATTAATTAACGGGACAAGGAGTAAAAGGAATGAAGAGATATGGGTATACTTTGGCTGTAATATTTATAACACTGAATCTGTGGGGTTGTGGGAATGAACAGATGGAGAATCCGGAACCGGAAGCACAGCAGGTTTCCAGCGATATGAGAAATGTGGAAGAAAGGGATTATGCGACAATTTTAATTATTGAGAAAAATGATGATGAGGATGACAAAAAACCGGTGTTTGGGAATAAATTAGAAGATATGTTTGAAGAAGTGGAAAAGCCATATCATTTTGTTGTGGGAACTGCCAGGGAAAAACGGGTAGGGGAAAAGAGTATGAATGAGGATGTAAGCAAGTGGGAGTGTGAAACCTTGTCGGAGCTTGCTAAAGTTTACAATGAAGAAAAGGGAAAGGATTTATCCCTGGCGCACTTAAAGGTAATTTTTCTTGTAGAGGAGGATAACAGATATTTTGAGGATGAATTTTTATTGGAAATGCTGGAGCAGGATGTGGAGATTGCAAAGACGGTTCCAATGCTGCTGTTAGAGGATGAAGATGATTTTCTGGAATATTTGGAAGATGTGGAGGAACCAGTGGGAAATTATGTGGAAAATTTAATTAAAGTGAAAAACCGGCAGGGAAGCGAGGTAAGTACGGTGGCAGATTATCTGCGCTCATGGCGTGAGGGTGAAAAGATGAAACCGAATTTTTTTACAGAGACTGCTGAAGGTTTTAAGCTTGATTAAGCATCCTTATACATTTTTATGAATAAATTAGCAATTAGAGGAAATACTTTCAGAAAAGAAATAGAAAGAGGGGTTGTATATGAAAGTATTTAGAGACATGTTTGCAGCAGTTCTGATTGGAATTATGGGTGGGTTTATAGTGACAACAATATCCTATTATAATAATCATAAAGAGGGCGGTGTATTGCATACCCTGCTTGCCGTGTCAGACAGCTTTAAAACAGTTGCAGAATCTTATTCCGGTGTAGACAGTGACAATCTTCCTGGAAAAGAAGATTATAATTTTGAAGATGAGGTGCTTGCAGCATTTAGCCAGGTGGAAAACGGGGAAGCAGAATCTGTATCAGGCGCTCTGTTAAAATCCATTTTTAATAAAAACGATATAGATGAAACAGATATTATTGCAATGGACGGAGAAAATGGAAATTTAGATGAAGGTACACCATACACCGGGATAATGAGGTTTCATGTACGTGCAAACAGTGATACTGCCGAGGATCAGGCGCTTAAAATGGCGGTAAAGGAAGATGTGGTAACAATGCTAAAGCCATTGCTTTCTGATTGTGCAGATGTAAAGGAATCAAAAAACGTGATTGTCTCAAATATGGATAAGATATATAAAACCGCAGTCAATACAGTTGTGGAACAGGGGTATGATTACGAAATAAAGGTGTATGTGACAGAGGAACAGTTTCCTGCAAAAACCTATGGTGACCTGACATTTCCGGAGGGGCGTTATCAGGCGCTTCGTGTAGATATAGGAGAGGCAAAAGGACAAAACTGGTGGTGTGTAATGTTTCCTCCGCTCTGTTTTGTCGATGAATCCACTGCGGTGGTTTCTGCTGAAAGCAAGGAGGATTTAAAAAAAGCCTTAACACCGGAGGAATATGCGGCGCTGTTTGCCTATAGCAAAGATGGAAGGACTCCGGAAGGAGAGACGGTAGAGGTTAAAGGGGAGTCTATGCTCTATAATTGGATTAAGAGTAAAACAAAAGAAAGATAGTATTATAGTCAACATAAAAATGTATTTGAAAATCCACCCGTTTATTACCATCAAGGTTTTAGGGTGGTTTTTCTATGGAAATATTTGCAAAGGATACAAAAAGGATATATCCTTGTGATAATGTTAGAGACATAGAGCAGGGTTTGTCCTGATTAAGGTCTGATAGCTTCAATGAGGCAAAGGGGGTGTATATATGGCTTATCATATTTTATTAGTGGAGGATGATATACAAATTCGGGAAATAATAGAAGATTATTTTTCAGAAAAAAGTGGGGATAAAATGGAGCTGTACATTGCAAAGGATGGCGATGAAGGAATGGAGAGAATTTATGAGTTTGAGTATGATTTGGTGATTCTTGATATTATGCTGCCGGGAATTGACGGATTTACCATTTGTAAGGAATTAAGAAAGAAAAGCATCTGCCCTATCATTTTCTTAACCGCCAGGGGACGGGAAGAGGATATACTTTATGGTTACGGGATTGGATGTGATGACTATATTGTAAAACCATTTTCCTTGGCAGAGCTTTATGCCAAAGTAAATGCACTGTTAAAACGTGCAAAAGGATTGGTTGGAATAACAGAGATTACCTGTGGCGGTATTTCCATAAATCCGGCAAAACTTAAGGTAGAGGTTAAGGGAGTAACGGTGGATCTGCCGCCTAAAGAATATGCACTATTGAAATATCTGATGGAGAATAAAGGCCGGGTGGTGGAGAGGGAGGTACTGCTTACCAGAATCTGGGGATACGACTATGAGGGAAATGAGAGGGTAGTGGATAACCATATTAAAAAGCTGCGTAAAGCTTTGGGAAATGAAGGAAACATAATTAAGACTGTAATAACAAAAGGTTATAAGATGGAAGACAGATAATTTACATATTAAGGAACAGTTCCTAAGAGGAGGCGTGTTATTATGAAAGCAAATATAAGAGATATAAGAAAACAAAAAAGGCAGGAAAAGCTATGGAAAATGGGAAAAAGAAAACAGAAATTTGCACACATATTTTTGCGCACGTTTATTCCATTTATAGTAATTGTGGCAATCATTGGTTTATTGTGTACTATTGTGGCAAGGGAGACATATGAAGACGCTAAGCGCAGCGAGTTTGAAGCATATGTTGCCGGATTGGTAAATACATTAAATGCCCGATACAGCGAGTGGAAAGAAAAATATGATGAAGCATCAGAGGGGCAGGAGCTTGGTGCACGGGAAGAATTGTGGAAATCCTACGTGCATTGGACATTATGTCAGTTTCGGTTTGATGATGCATTTGAACATGCAGTGGCATTGTACAATGCAAATGATAAAACACTTTATTGTGACAACCGGGAAACTGCTTTTTTAATAAAAAAGGACAGAGCGTATCCGGCAGGATCGGTACGAATTTATGAGTGTCCCAAGGAGTATCTGGAAAAGGCGGTTTCCGTTGTGAATAAATACAATAAACAGATTGAAGAGAATAATGAGTATGAGAGCTACTGGTATGCACCGCAGGAAGTATATATCAGGGATGGACAGTTTCTTCCGGGGAAAGTGGATATTGTAAAGTTTAGAACAGGAGCGGATAATGAGATAATTGAAAGTTATGATTTAACACCTGACAATGTGGACGGTTGGACTCGTGTTGAAATCGATTACATGAAAGAGAGAACGGATTATTTTTACCCTATGATTGTAGGGAACAGCAAGGATAGCATAAGCCTGAAAAACCTTGATGCTTTGGTTGCCGGCAGTACATCTGATACCGGAGAGGGGGTGTTGCATGAGAGCGGGTTCCTGAATAAGGGGGATGCTAATTTTTCTTATTCAGATAATGTTAAAATAGGTAATGATTTTGATAAGCAGATTTTTGTAACGGCATCTTATAACATATTTAAGGATTACGGAAATAAAATATATGGAAGTTATATTACAGCATTTTTGCTGACAATATTGATTTCTCTGGCAGTTTCCTACCGAAATTATATGGTTTATAAGGCGCAGTGCCAGATGGATGCTTACCGCAGAGAGACTACGAACGCTATGGCACATGACCTCAAAAGTCCCCTTGCAGCAGTGTCAGGATTTGCCGAAAATCTGAAAAATAATATACATACAGAAAAAAGAGAATACTATGTGGATGCAATATTGGAAAATGTGCAGTATATGAATTATTTGATAGAGAATATCCTGGATTTGGCGAAGTCGGAAAATGTGGATAAGGCTGAATGTACAGATATAGATTTAGTGATGCTGGTAAATACCCAGCTTAAAAAGCAGGAAACTATTATAGAGGAGAGGAATCTGCAGGTAGTTTTGTCAGGAGAAGGTAAAATATATGCACATGAGCTTAGCATTACACAGATTGTGGATAATCTGATAAGCAATGCAGTGAAGTATACAAGGCAGGATGGCAGCATTTTTATTAAAATTATGGAAAAGGGATTTGAAATTGTAAATGCGATGGAAGATGAACCCGGGATTTCTGTGAATGAGCTATGGAAACCGTTTGTGAAGGGCGATAACAGCCGGGGTGGCAGGCAGGGAACGGGGATTGGGTTAACCATAGTCAAAAATCTGGCTGAAGCATATGGATATAAATTAGAGCTTTTGACAGAGGAGGATACATTTGTGGTAAGGGTCAAAGGGTAGAATTGCAGGTGAAGGAAAAGCAAACTTAATGTAATTTTTCATTGCAAATCTTATATCTAAATGTTAATATCGTGAATAGGGATTTATGAAGAAAAATTTGGAAAACCAACATAAAATGTATAATATGTCTGTGAAAGGGGAAGTGTATGGACAAGAAGAATATAGCAGTAATTTTTGGGGGGCAGTCTTCGGAGCATGATGTATCATGTGTTTCCGTGCAGACAGTCGCAAAAGCTATTGATAAAGAAAAATATGATATTACATATATTGGCATTACAAAAGAGGGAAGCTGGTTACTGGCGGATTCGCTGGAGAGCATTGAAGACGGCAGATGGAGGGATTCTAAAACAACGGCGGTGATTTCACCGGACGCAGTAAAGAAAGAAGTGATTTTGTTTGGGGAAAACGGAGTTACCACAAAGAAAATAGATGTGGTTTTCCCTGTGCTTCATGGCATGTATGGAGAAGACGGAACAATTCAGGGATTGTTCGAGCTGGCAAAGCTTCCATATGCCGGCTGCGGGGTGCTTGCATCGGCAGTGGGAATGGATAAGGTCTATACAAAGATTATTGTAGATGATTTGAGGATTAATCAGGCAGACTATGTGTTGGTAAGGGCAGCGCATGTGGAGAATGCCTCCGTGATGCAGGAGCAGGTAAAAAGGGTAGAGGATGAATTAGATTATCCCGTATTTATCAAGCCGAGTAAGGCCGGTTCTTCCCAAGGGGTGTCAAAGGCACATAACAGGGAGGAGTTAATTACCGGATTGGTACTTGCGGCAAAGCATGACACCAAAATACTGGTGGAACGTAATATAGTCGGGCGAGAAATAGAATGTGCAGTGCTGGGGTGTGCAGCAGATGTAGAGGCTTCAGGCGTAGGTGAGATTTTAGCTGCAGCTGAATTTTATGATTTTGATGCAAAGTATAATAATGCGGAATCCAAGACGGTTATTTCTCCGGAATTACCTGAGGGAAAGGAAGAAGAGATTCGTGAGGCGGCTAAGAAAATTTTTGCAGCGTTAGACGGTTACGGCCTGGCCCGTGTTGATTTCTTTTTGGAAAAGGATACCAATAAGGTTATATTTAACGAGATCAATACACTTCCCGGATTTACTTCCATTAGTATGTACCCTATGCTTTGGAAGGCTGCAGGTGTGGATATAGAAGAACTTGTAGAAAAGCAGATTGAGCTGGCCTTTAAAAGAAAATATTGAAACGTATTAGAAGCGTTCCATGAGAGGAAAAAGACATGAACAACCCAATTGGTGTATTTGATTCCGGTGTAGGCGGTCTTACTGTAGCCCGTGAGATAATGCGTCAGCTTCCCAATGAGGATTTGGTGTATTTTGGTGATACAGCCCGTGTGCCATACGGTTCAAAATCAAAGAAAACAGTATTAAAATATAGCAGGCAGATTGTAAGATTTCTGCTGACAAAGAATGTGAAGGCAATTGTAGCAGCATGTAATACAGCAAGTGCCCTTGCATTAGACGAGATTGCAGCGGAGATTGATATTCCAATTATTGGAGTGGTGAAGCCCGGTGCAAAGATGGCAGTTGAGACAACAAAGACAGGAAACGTTGGAGTCATTGGTACAGAGAGTACGGTAAAGTCAGGCATTTATAATGATTATATCAGGGAGCTTAATAGTGATATTACAGTGGTTTCTAAAGCATGCCCGCTATTTGTGCCTCTTGTGGAGGAAGGACTTTTAGAGGATCGTGTCACAGATGATATCGTGGGACGTTATCTCCACGAAATGAAAGAGTATAAGGTGGATTCACTGGTGCTTGGCTGTACCCATTACCCATTAATCCGCAATACCATTAAACGTTATATGGGTGAAAATGTGAATCTGGTGAATCCTGCATTTGAAACGGCAAAGAGTTTGAAGGAAATGCTGACGGAGCAGAAGCTGTTAAATGAGGAAATGCATAAACCGCAGTATGAGTATTATGTTAGTGACGGCGTGGATAAATTTATTTCCTTTGCGGACAGTGTACTGCCGTGTCGTGTAACAGATACCACAGTGGTAGATATTGAGAGTTATTAATGGTTTGTTTTATAGAGGTGGCAAGATGACAAAGGACGTTCTGGTAAAGGTTTCCGGTATGCAGTTTGATATGGGGGATGAACCAATTGAGCTTGTGATTAACGGAACATATTATTTGAAAAATGGAAAACACTATGTATTGTATGAGGAGCAGCCGGAAGATGATGACGTTATAATCAGGAATATTGTTAAATTTAATGATCACAATTTTGAAATGATTAAGAGAGGTGGTAACAATTCCTACCTAAGGTTTGAAAAGGAATCCCAGACATCTACCGTTTATCAGACTCCTGTCGGGCCGATCCAGATTGATATATTTGCAAGGGACTTTGAGTTTTCAGAGACAGACCGGGAGATATCTGCACGGATAAAATACACATTGGATATCAATTATGAATTCGTGTCAGAGTGTGAAGTGACTTTCAGGGTTTTGTCCCGTTAGGAAAATTCAGGATTACCAGTATACTGAGAGAAAAGAAGATAATCTATGAATATGGGTATTCAGCGGAAGAGAATCGATAAAAAAGTAAAAAAATGAAAAACACAAGATATAGAATGAATGGATAGAGGGGCCACAATATGTTCTGTTGTACCAATTTTGGAAAAATGGTATAATGTACACAAATTCACTTGCTTGCAAGGGTGAATTTGTGTGCTTTATTGAATGTGCGAAGCACATGAAATAATGTACACAAATTTACTTGCAATAATCCAATACTGCGGCAGATATAAGGAGTACATGATGAAAGAGAGCAAACTGCTTCGAAGGGAAATAGAAAAGTACTTAAGAATTCCATTTATTATGGCAATTTTACTTGTTGTAATGAATATTGTGATTTACTTTTGTGATACAGGAAGTGGAGTAATTGTCAGCATTTTTATTCTGCTGTATCTGGCAGTGGCATGTGGTTTGTATTTTAAACACAAACCCAATATTATGGAAGATTTAGTGGCATTTAGTTTTGCCCATGGCTCTATTCAGAGTACTTTGATTAAAGAACTGACAATTCCATATACGTTAGTGGATGCTAAAGGAAGGATCTTATGGAGCAATAAGGCATTTTGTGAAACAGTTAAAAGTGATCAACAGCATATGCGCAAGCATATACAAAATATATTTACAGATATTACGTTGGAACTATTGGAGATCGATGAAGCGGAAAATGATTTTAGGATTGTTCATATTTTTCAGGCAGATCGTAACTTCCGTGTAGAGATTAGAAAAGTTGAGATTGGCAATCTTATAGGTCAGGAGCTGTCAGAGGATATTGGTAAGGATGATTTGCTGTTTGCAATCTACCTTTATGATGAAACGGAGTTGATTCAGTCAAAAGAAGAAAAAGAAAAGGTAAAGCTGGTGGCTGGTCAAATCTATATTGATAATTATGAAGAAGCGATGGAATCTACGGAAGAGATACGCCGTTCGTTACTTGTAGCCTTGATTGAGCGGAAAATTACAAAATACATGCAAAGTGCTGATGCAATCATCAAGAGGTTGGAGAAGGACAAATATATATTTGTCTGCCAGCGGCAGCATCTGGAACAGCTTCAGCAGGGCAAATTCTCATTGCTTGATGAGGTACGTAGTATTAATATTGGTAATGAGACACCGGTAACCCTTAGCATTTCAGTGGGTATTGTGCCTGATGATGATAACTATACAAGGGCTTATGAATATTCCCATATGGCAATGGATTTAGCACTTGGACGGGGTGGTGATCAGGCAGTCGTTAAGCAGGGAGATAAAATTATTTATTATGGTGGAAAGACACAATCTTCAGAAAAGGGCACGCGTGTAAAAGCCCGTGTGAAGGCGCACGCCCTAAAGGAGCTATTAATGAATAAGGATCGTGTTATTATAATGGGTCATAAAAAGCCGGATATTGATTGTCTGGGTGCAGGACTTGGCATCTATCGGCTGGCAACAATGATGGAAAAGAAAGCCCATATCGTAATAAATGAAGTGACCAGTTCCGTACGGCCTGCTATGAATAGTTTTATTGGTAATCCCAATTATCCGGATGATTTGTTTTTTAACAGTGAACAGGCATTAGAGGCGGTTGACCCCGATACTGTAGTTGTGGTGGTAGATGTAAACCGGCCAAGTTATACGGAATGTGAGGAGCTGCTTTCACTCACTAAAAATGTTGTAGTGATTGACCACCACAGACAAAGTGGTGAGGTTGTCGAACATGCTATTCTTTCCTATATAGAACCATATGCCTCTTCTGCATGTGAAATGATAGCGGAGATTTTGCAGTATAGTATGGATAAACCCAAGCTTCGCCCGGCAGAGGCAGATGCAATGTATGCCGGTATTTTGGTGGATACAGATAACTTTGTATCAAAGACAGGTGTCCGTACCTTTGAGGCAGCGGCATTTTTGAGAAAGTGTGGTGCGGATATGATTCGTGTCCGTAAGGCATATCGGTCAGATATGGAAAGCTATAAGCAGTTATCAGAAGGTGTTGCAGGTGCGGAGATTTATCTGGATAATTTTGCAATCTCCGAAGTGCCAACTGTGGGTGTTGACAGTCCGACTGTATTGGCAGCAAAGGTGGCAAATGACTTATTGGATGTGGGAGATGTAAGGGCGTCCTTTGTATTGTCCAGGGTTGATGATACCATTTATATCAGTGCCCGTTCTATTGATGATGTCAACGTACAGGTGATTATGGAGCAGTTTGGCGGTGGCGGTCATGGAACAGTGGCAGGTGCACAGCTTTCAGACGTTACGATGGAGGAGGCAAAGCTACGGATAAAAGATGTTCTTCTGCATATGTGGGAGGATGGAGATTTTTGACTGGTTTAAGAGCTTATTAATAAATAAAAATATATACAATGGAGGATAATGAAAATGAATATTGTTTGTTTGGATTTAGAAGGAGTATTAGTACCCGAGATTTGGATTGCTTTTGCTAAGGAATCAGGGATTCCGGAACTTACGAGAACTACAAGAGATGAACCGGATTATGATAAACTGATGAATTACAGACTTGGTATTTTGAAGGAGCATGGCTTGGGTTTAAAAGAGATTCAGGAGACTATTGCAAAGATTGATCCACTTCCGGGAGCTAAGAAATTTTTAGATGAACTGCGTACTTTGACACAAGTGATTATTATTAGTGATACATTTTCACAATTTGCAGGTCCCTTGATGGCAAAGCTTGGTTATCCTACAATTTTCTGTAATGAGTTAGTGGTGGCTGAAAGCGGAGAAATTACCGGATTTAAGATGCGCTGCCCGCAGT
>JAIDHZ010000116.1 GCA_029052995.1 Lachnospiraceae bacterium
CAGTAATTATCATGCACATCTGCTAGATGAGATGGTAAAATATAAGAAGTATTTTTATGTACTGCGGCCAATTCTTGCGTGTAAATGGATTGCAGAAAAGAAGTGCCCGCCGCCTGTTCGGTTTTCGGAATTAGTGGAAACGGTGTTAGAGCCGGAGCTGCGTCCGGTAGTAGAACAGCTTGTAGCGGTTAAGATTAAGATGGCTGAGAGTGAAAAGCAGGAGAGAATAGAAGTATTAAACCGTTATTTGGAAGAGAAGCTTAAGGAATATAAAGAACTGGCAGCAGAGATGTCAGAGGCAGAGTGTAAGGATTGGGGTAAACTGAACCTGCTGTTTCGGGAAATAATTGGAATAGAAAAGGAACAGGTACATAAAAAATGATGCGGACAAGAGAAGATGTAATCAAATTTTGCGGAATTTTCCCGGATATCATAGAGGATTATCCTTTCCATGATGCCAACTGGACGTTGATGCGCCACAAAAAGAATAAAAAAACCTTTGTCTGTATCTATGAGAGGGAGGGGAATATATGGCTGAATGTGAAATGTGATACCGAGTGGCGGGATTTCTGGAGGAATGCATTTGATGCCGTGATACCGGCATATCACATGAACAAAGAGCACTGGAATTCCATTATTCTTAATGGAACTGTGCCGGATGAGGATGTAAAGCGGATGATTGAGGAGAGTTATGACCTTACAAGACCAAAAGAAAAAAGTAAGAATTAAATATGGTGCAATTCAGGAAGGAGAGCAGGTTGAATTTTAAGAATGCAGAAAAGAATGACATAGAAGAAATAGTAAAATTGTACCGTGCAGCCATTAGAACTCCGGGATGTACTTGGTCAGTGGATTATCCCAATGAGAATCTTGCACTAAAGGATTGGGAAAGAAATGCACTATTTTGTTTAAAAGGGGATACAGGGGAATTGATTGGAGCTATTTCTATTGATGATGATAAAATTGTAGAGGAATTATCCTGTTGGACTGAGTGGATGAAACCAGGAGCAGAACTTGCCAGATTAGTAATAAAAGCAGATTATCAAAATCAGGGAATAGCAGGAATACTGCTTGGATATGCAATGCAGGAGCTTGTAGAGAGAGGATATAAGAGCGTTCATTTCCTTGTAAGTAAGACCAATTACCGGGCAATACGCTCCTATGCAAAATTGAATTTTTCGAACTGTGGAAGTGTGGATTTGTATGGAGAACATTGGTGGTGTTATGAAAAAGAATTATAGAGCACATCAATTTTTTGTTTACTGAACATTTACAATAAATAATCTTTCAAGGAGGCGTATATGAGAAATATATTAATTACAGGAGGAACTGTTTTTGTCAGTAGATATGCTGCAGAGTACTTTGTTAAAAAAGGGGATCACGTTTTTGTACTAAATCGAAATACCAGACGGCAGTCAGAGGGAGTAACGTTGATTGAAGGAGACCGTCATGATTTAGGAGATAAGCTTAAAAACTATCATTTTGATATTGTACTGGACATAACGGCCTATACCAGAGCAGATATAGAAAACCTTATAACAGCACTCGATCATATTAATCAGTACATATTTGTCAGTTCCAGTGCAGTGTATCCGGAAACGTTACAACAGCCTTTTTCAGAAAGTCAGAAATGTGGTCCTAATTCTATCTGGGGTGATTATGGAACCAATAAGTTAGAAGCAGAGAGGTATCTGTTGGATAAAGTACCCCAGGCATATATTCTTAGACCACCATATCTTTATGGACCAATGGAGAATGTATATCGGGAGCCATTTGTCTTTGATTGTGCAGATGCAGAAAGGCCATTTTATATTCCGAAAGATGGCAGTATGCCATTGCAATTTTTCTATGTAGAGGATTTGTGTCGATTTATGGATATTATTATAGAGAAACAGCCGGAGGATCACATTTTTAACGTGGGAAACCGTGAAGTGGTAACGATAAAGGAATGGGTCAAAATGTGTTATGAGGCAGCGGGGAAAAAAGCCAGACTGGTAAATGTGGATGCCAGCCATTCACAGAGAGATTATTTTTGCTTTCATGATTATGCTTATGAGTTGGATGTAACAAAACAAAATGTTCTCATGCCAGATACAAAACCGTTGTTAGAAGGATTAAAAGAATCTTATCAGTGGTATCGAAGGAACAGTGAATTGGTAAACAAGAAGCCATATCTAGATTATATTTCAAAGTTAGAAAACGAAAAAATATACTAAATTTATAAACGGATGTTGAGGGAAAGAAACATACTCAAAGTATGTGTATGTAAATAATATTGACCTGTTTGAGAAGCTTTTCATGCGGACGGGCCGCTTTTTTAGGCATATGCCCGAGAGTGTAATATAAAGTGTGTAAGTTACCGGTAACAAACTTACGCACTTTATTTTTGTTATAAGGTGCGGTATTA
>JAIDHZ010000117.1 GCA_029052995.1 Lachnospiraceae bacterium
GCGTTTGATTTTAAGAAAGAATATAAAGAGGACAATTAGCACAATAGTGGGGAAAGGGAGAGGGCAACCCATAACATCCGTAAATTCTTTCTTATCAAAACGTCATATGCACATCCTGCTTTTTGTTTTCATCTGTTTCTTTAAAAAACTCCACTCTTTTACATCCAATCCCATCTGCAATGATACTGGCAGGAAATGAAACTATAGTTTGATTATAAAGTGCAATATTGGAATTCAACACACGTTTTGCTGCACTTAAATGTTCATTGGTAACTGCAATCTGCTCTTGAAGTTCTTTAAACAAGCTATTGGAATACAGTTGAGGATATGCTTCTGCTACTATTTTCAGCTTTTCCAGAACCTTTTCCTGATTTTTCATTACCTCCTGAGTCTGCTGTAGGCTCATTCCGGAACGGGCTGTGATGAGCTGCACCATCAATTCCTTTTCATGGGCTGCATACCCCTTTGCAACATTCAGGGACTCCGTAAGAATGTCATATCTTTTTATCAAGGCAATGTCAATACCTGACTTCGCTTCATCAATTTTGACCTCCATCATTTTTATCCTGTTTGTGGTGGAAACTGCCCACACAATAAATATAACTATTATAATGACCGGTATGATTATAAGTATCATATAAACCCTCCTTACTCTTTTCTTTGGTTTGTAAAATTATTCTTAGGAACTGTTTAGAAATAACTTGTGAAGATGAGGCAGGATAAATGTTCATGAGTTATTTTCTAACAGTTTATTAATGCCGTTGGCTATGGAATCAAGAACGGAATCAAGAACGGAAAACATAGGTGAAAAAACAGGTACACTGGTGGTTGTAAAATTATTCCTAATGCTGCCATTTATGGAATCCTCTAAAAGTTCTGCCATCCGAAGCATGCTCCTAGCCTGCTCTTTTGATTTCTCCAAAGTTTCCTGTTCTTTTTGTTTCATGTAAATCCATTTTGGGAATAAAGTCTGATTCGTTTTTAGTGTAATTACCATTTGGTCTTTACTAATATATACACCCACCTGTTCATAGCGTCTTTTCATTTCAAGCAACTGTTCCATTACAATGGGGTTCAGTACAAAAAAGGCAGACTGCTCGTCGGAAGCATAAACATCAAAATTATCGTTAAACAGAATATTTTCTGTTTCAATTTTTGTTTCTCCCTTTCTTTTAGAGGGATAACCGGCATTTGTTTCTTTTCCGGTTAATGCCATCCTTTTGGTGGCAAATATCCTCACTGTTCCCGGTAATTCCGTTTTATAGTGGGCTGTATACACCTGTCCACTATAAACTGTTTTTGTCTCCCTTTTTCCGTCGTTATCTTCTCTTATGCTCAAAAGAACAATATTGGAAAAAATATAATTCTTTCCATTCCTCTGGTAGTGAACCATACCCTTTTTTTCATAAGCATCATAAAAGGGTATGATTCCATATTCCCTCAAGGTTTCAGGCATAACGCATTGATCCCTGATAAATTCAGCATTCGGAATCACTTCTGAAATAGCCTTTTTTACAATCTTTTCATCGTATTCCTCTTCCTTTTGCTTTATGTACGGAGCCAATTTTTTGTATACTATCATCCAAATGACTGCCGATACACAAAGTACCAGAATACTCACTATTCCAACAAATGTATCTGAACTTCCCTCCATCCGTACTCTGGACATTTCTCTTTGTATCAGCATTTGCTCCCATTTGCCCATAAGAAAGATCCCTAAAGACAGCACCAGGATTGCCGTCAAAACCATAACGCAAATGTTCACAAATGTAATCTTGTTTTTCTTTTTGTCACTATTGCGATTCTTATTCTCTTTATTATCCATATGTATCCCACCAATTCTAATCTATATAGAAATTCACACCGTTTATCCTTGTCAGGTTTCTTCCTGCTTTTTACTTATCTTCCAATCAACGGGCCGCATATCCTAATACGAAAGCCTCAATTGACCTTTTACACCATATATAACTTACCATACATCTACATTATTTGCAAGTAGATATGCACAGACTCAGCGGCAAAGAATAAATTTCTCTGTAACTGCATATTTTGTTTATTTTTCTTTTTTCCACATCTTTGATAAAATTAAGGAAAGTTATCCACAGCCATAATGCAGTTTTATCCTGCTTTCATTTTTTTGTTGATAAGTTTTTATTTCCCTCTTCCCTTTTATCACCACCTGTCGTATAATTAAGATGTTATTCAAGATATACCGTAGTGTATGTCTTTATACGCAATACATCTTCATCCGTTACCAGATATCTTCGAAAACTTTCCAGTAACCTTGAAGATGTATTTTTTATGCTCTGGTTTATCTCTTTTATCAATGGATTCCATGCAAGGTACAACTGCATTAAAATATCCGCTATCTGTACCAGTAAATAATGGTTCTTCATCGCATTACTGTCATAACTGTTTATATGTTCTATATCATATATTCCGTTTTTCTGGTTATTGAATCCCTCGTTCTCTATCTTCCATCTCCCTCTGGCGGCCGTTATCATTTCTTCCAGATTTCTTTTCGTTAATTCGATACTGGTGATCCACTGAAAGTGAATTTCTTTTTGTTTTCCTTTTCCCTCTTTTTTATATCTGTATTCATACAGGTTCATTCTTTCCTTTTTCCCTGCAACTACATCCACAAGATTGGCATAGCCTCCTGTTCCTTTTTCTGTACAGATACTCTCCACTTTGTTCTCTTCTTCCGCAGCAATCCATTCATATGCTTCTGCTGCTTTTTTCTGCCGGGTTTCCTTCTGGGTGAAAATATACTCCCATCCATAATTCCTGCAGATCTCCATCATCGGTTCTGTTGCATATAAGGCATCACCCTGGATACAGATCTTTAATCTGGGATATTCCTTTTTCAGCCGTTCCAAAAGCCGTTTTGCCGCCTTTGTCTCACAGTCCTGTTTTTCTACATCCTCATCTTCATTTTCAATGAACTCTGTCCCTAAACTGATGATTATATTTTCGCTCAATACCAGTTTTGCCTCGAGAACTTTATGATAATACCTTTTGTGCTGTTTCCCGTTTTCGTCTGTGAACGTTGTACACAGGCAGTTTTTGCAATGCCGTTCCCTGAAATAATAAATCCCCGTTCCGTCCAGTATTACCCGCCAGTACGTTCCCAGAAGTCTTCCTTTATAAAACTGTTTTCCCCGTATCAGGCTCGTCACCATCTTTTTTCTCAAACCGGACGGACAGGATGGTGATAATTTTTCCAGATAATAGTTCAATGTATCACAATGCGGAATTTCATCCAGAAACTTATCCCCGGCTAAAATACGCAATGTATGAATACATTCCTCTTCATTAAAGCTTTCTTCCAGCTGCCGCATACTTTCAACAGAACATGCATTTTTTAACAGACCCATAAATATCAGATCAGCCTGTGTGTATGTGGTATAGCTTGGATTCCTCGGATCTTTCATTTCGTTAATCCATTGCGGAAGTTCCTTAAAAAAATGATTTACTATCATCATCCAGTCAACATTACCACAGTCTTTCTTCTTTATCTGTCTTTTCTTACTTTTTCTTATCCATTCCCTGGTTTTCTTCATTGGTATCTCCTTTGCGAAAAATTTATTATTTATATTTTATCGCAAAGAGATGCATTATCATATACTTTAAAGAGTCTTTAGTGCGAAAAGTTTTTATTCTTTGACGCTGGCACAGACTTAAATTGTTGGTTGTTATCAAAAGTTTTGTAGTGTATAATTTATAATAGGTTTCTTTATAGCAATTGGAGGAAGATTTTGATGGTAAACATAAGAAAATTGGAAGCAGATCTTTGGGAGTCAGCGGATTTGTTGCGTGCGGGTTCCAAATTGACATCAAACCAGTATTGTATGCCGGTACTTGGACTGATTTTCCTAAGATACGCTTACAGCAGATATAAATTGGTCGAGCAGGAAATATTAAAAAATCGCCCTATTAGAAATGGACGTGTCATGCCGGTAGAGGCGAGTGATTTTAATGAGAAGAGTGCCCTATATCTTCCAAAACAAGCACAGTACACATGGCTTGTAAATTTGCCGGAGGATATTGTATCGCAAAAACTTTCAGACACACAGGGGCATATGATGAGAGTAAATGAACCATGATTATTCAGAAAACACCCTTGTCCAAGAAAGTGCCGGAAAACTCCTACAGGAAGAACTTGGATGGGAAGTAGAATATGCATACAATTCAGAGCAGCTAGGAAAAGATGGTACTTTTGGAAGAGAATCATATAAAGAAATCCTTCTGGTACGTTATTTCCGTGAAGCATTAAAAAAATTGAATCCATGGATTACATTGACACAGATAGATGAAGCACAGAAAAAATTTGAGAGCCACTTATCGACTGCTTCTTTAATGCAGATAAATGAAGAAAAATATGCCATGATTCGTGACGGGATTCCGGTTACGGTAAAGAAACCAGACGGTACTACCGACGAAAAGAAAGCTATGGTGATTGATTTTTCTCATCCGAATGACAAGGAACGAAACCATTTTCTTGCTGTCAAAGAGATGAAAATTCATGGTGAATATTATCGAAGAAGGACGGATATTGTAGGGTTCGTGAATGGTATTCCATTACTGTTTGTGGAGTTGAAGAATAATACCGTAGATGTGCAAAATGCGTATGATGATAATTACACAGATTATTTAGATACCATTCCGCATTTGTTTTACTATAATGCATTTGTGATGCTAAGTAATGGTGTGGAGGCAAAAGTAGGGACACTGGGTAGCAAATATGAATTTTTCCATGAATGGAAGCGTTTGCAGGAAAATGAGGAGGGAAATGTTGCCCTTGAAACCATGTTGCGGGGAATTTGTAGAAAAGAGAATTTTCTTGATTTGCTGGAGAATTTTGTACTATTTGACCATTCAGGCGGTTGCACAGCCAAAATTTTAGCAAGAAACCATCAATATCTTGGAGTAAATGAGGCAGTCAAGGCGTATGCTGACCGGAAATTAAGAAATGGGAAATTAGGAGTGTTTTGGCATACACAGGGAAGCGGGAAAAGCTATTCCATGGTATTTTTATCGCAGAAAATCCGGCGTAAATTTGCCGGTTCACCAACAATTGTTATTTTGACAGACAGGGAGGATTTGAATACACAGATTAGCGACACAATTGAAAATTGTGGTTTGCTTGGAAATGTGAAGGCTTCGGAATATATAGCATCAAGTGGCAGTGACTTGGTACATAA
>JAIDHZ010000118.1 GCA_029052995.1 Lachnospiraceae bacterium
CCTGCATATATTATAATTGTATAAGTTTTCGGGGTTTTTTATGGATTACAGCAAACGGCATCCACTAGAGGCAATTACAAATTCAAAAAGCCTTTCCATGTTAGAAGCCCTGATTCCCTTTGTTGACTATCCATTAAAGCTTCCCCTAGCATTACTGATTAAATATTATGAAATCAACCGAATCATGCAGGCATTTCAATCATTGGATAACCTGTCACGCTGTGGTTTACATAACACAAGCAGTGATCCAATGGATATGCTATGCGCTTTAACCGGAATTTCTCCAGATATAATGAAAATGGTATCTTCGTTTTCAAATAGCCAGGGAGCCTCCAACCCTATGGATCTTATGTCAATGTTTGGAGAAAAAAATGGCTTTGATCCCAAAACCTTTTCCAATCTGTTTGCAAACTTTTCAGGCAGCAATGGTGAACCTAATCACACAACGAATCAATCAGATTCAAACCAGAATGATTCTTCCTTTGATCAGAATATTCAATCCATTTTTTCTGAATATGATATGATGCAGGCTGCTGAATATGACAGTGAATTAGACCATTCCAAAAATTCCGATAATGATTAAAAAAGCAGAAAGGAGTCTTATATGACCTATGAAGATTTAGCAAAAACAAACGAATTTCAGACATTACACCCGGTAAAGAAAAATATTATCCAGGAAATCATGAAAAACAACCAACATGCCTCTCCTGAAATCATGCTGCCAAAAATGCTGAACATTAACAAGGAATTGACGAAACGCGGATTAAGTTTTACCCGTGAAGAAACCGATTTAATCATTCGCATAATGAAAGACAATATGTCGCCGGCTGAACAGCAAAAGGTCGACATGCTAACCGGATTCTTCTTCAAGTAAATTATACAATGTCTATGATTATCCAAGGAATTGCTCAGTCAATAACCCCGCAGCAGAGCTGTGGGGTATCAGACCCTTGCGGCAGTCGCCAAATGGACATGCAAGCATGTCCGCTTGGCTCGTTGCTCGCAGGAATAAGGTATGATCAATGCCCTGCTGTGAATTTCATTTATATGTCAACGGTCCCATTTATCACACAAAGCATTAATCTGGTCTGTAAATCTCACTAAATCCTTATTCGTGCCACCTTTATTATGGGCAATAACAGCAAGCAGACGATTTCCCGCTGCCACAAGCCGGTCGAAAATGGCCTGTGCCCGGAATGCCTTCTGGCTTATCTTTACCTTCTTAGTAGAAATACCTTCAAAGATCAGTTCATCTGTTCCCAAATCAAATTCTGCACCGGAAAATGGAGCAATTGCCTCATATCCTTCGTCCTGAATCATATTCTTAAAATGCTCACATACTGTATCTTCACCATGTACAACAAACACCTTTGGTTTCGATTCAAAAGAATGTAACCAACGGAGCAGTCCCTCCTGATCTGCATGACCACTGATTCCATCAAGTTTTTCAATATGCGCCTTAATTTCAATCAATTCACCAAACAGCTTTACACTGGTTGCACCCTCTATAATGCTTCTGCCAAGTGTTCCATGTGCCTGGTAACCAACAAATAAAATCGTACTGTCCTTTCTCCACAGATTATGCTTTAAATGATGTCTGATACGTCCCGCTTCACACATACCCGAAGCTGATATAATCACCTTGGATTTCTCATCAAAGTTAATTGCCTTGGAATCCTCACTGGTAACAGAAGTCTTAAGTCCCGAAAATGCAATTGGGTTAATGCCCTGCCGCACCAGCTCCATTGCCTCCTCGTCAAAACAGTTATCAATATTCTTTTGAAATATACTGGTAGCCTCGACTGCAAGCGGACTGTCCACAAACACCTCAAAGCCTTCATATTCAGGCAGCATGTTATCATACTTGATTTTACGTATAAAATATAACAATTCCTGTGTTCTGCCCACTGCAAAAGAAGGAATTACAACATTTCCACCACGGTCAAATGTCTCTTTAATAATTCTTGCAAGCTCCTTCACGTAATCCGGTGTTCCTCCATGATTACGGTCTCCGTAAGTGGACTCCATAACCACATAATCTGCTTCCTTCAAATACTGAGGATCTTTAATAATAGGCTGGTTAATATTACCGATATCACCGGAAAATACTATCTTCTTAGATATATCTCCCTCCGTCAGCCAAACCTCAATACTGGCTGAACCAAGCAGATGTCCCACATCAGAAAACCGTACCCTGATATCCTCTGTAATCTGAATTATATCGTCATACTGACAAGAAACAAAATGCTCTAGTACACCAATAGCATCATTCATACTGTACAATGGCACAAATTCCGCCTCACCGGCACGCCTTGCCTTACGGTTTCTCCACTCTGCCTCAAACTCCTGAATATGTGCACTGTCACGAAGCATAATTCCACACAAATCCGTAGTTGCCTTTGTCGTATAAACACTACCCCTAAACCCCTTTGCATACATAAGCGGCAAAAGCCCCGAATGGTCAATATGTGCATGTGTCAGAAGTATATAATCAACATCTGATGGCTTCATCGGCAGCTCCTGGTTCTCATAAACATCCTGTCCTTGCTCCATACCACAATCAATCAATATATTCTTTCCACATGCCTGAAGACAATGACAGCTTCCCGTTACCTCATGGTCTGCTCCGATAAATGTCAGTTTCATAATAACACCCCTTTTCATTAACTTTACTACTTAACACACCCTATAATATCATTAATGTCCTCAATTCCCTTTTCCTTCATAAAGCACTCCATTCCATCAATAATCTCTATTGTTGCATATGGATTATGGAAATTAGCTGTTCCAACGGAAACCATGGTGGCACCGGCCATCATAAACTCAATGGCATCTTCATAGTTCATGATCCCTCCCATTCCGATAAGCGGCAGTTTTACAGCATTTGCAACCTGATACACCATTCGTACCGCAATTGGCTTAATTGCCGGACCGGAAACACCGCCAGTCTTATTTGCAACTGCAAAAGACCTTTTATTTATATCAATTTTCATCCCTGTCAGAGTATTAATCAAAGAAAGGGCATCTGCACCGCCTGCTTCTGCTGCCTTTGCCATTACAGTAATGTCTGTCACATTTGGGCTTAACTTCATAACAACAGGCTGTTTTGCCTTCGCCTTTACCACTTTTGTAATATGCTCTAATGCCTTTGGATCCTGCCCAAAAGCAATTCCTCCCTCTTTTACATTTGGACATGATACATTTATCTCCAGCAAATCAACGTCCTCATCTGCCAGGCGTTCTACCACCTCCACATAATCATCTTCAGACTTACCGCATACATTTACAATAATATTTGTATCATACTTCTTCAAAAACGGAATGTCTCTCTTACAAAGCACGTCAATACCCGGATTCTGTAATCCCACTGCATTCATCATTCCTCCGTAGGTTTCAGCAATTCTTGGAGTCGGATTCCCCAACCATGGAACGTTTGCAACACCTTTAGTTGTCACTGCTCCCAGGCGGTTTAAGTCCACAAAATCACCATACTCCACACCGGAGCCAAAGGTACCGGAGGCCACAGTTACCGGATTTTTGAATTCTACTCCTGCTATATTTACAGACAAATTCATTAAAGCTCCACCTCCCTTGAATCAAATACAGGACCATCTTTGCAAATCCTCGCATTTTTCACATGGCTGTGTCCATCCACTTCACTGGTATTACAAACACATGCCAGACATGCACCAATCCCACATGCCATTTTCCCTTCTAAAGAAATCTGTGCCTCTATTCCGTGTTCCCCGGCATAATCCTTAACTGCACGAAGCATCGGTGTGGGACCACAGGCATATATAATATCTCCCTCAATTCCATATTCTCTTATTGCATCTAATACATTTCCCTTTACACCCGTTCTGCCATCCTCACTGGCTATGTACACCGTTCCGTATTTTTCCAAATCTTCTACTAAAAATGTCTCATCCTTAAATCCGGTCACAATGCTTTTATCGCATTTAAGCTCCCTTGCAAGCTCTAACATTGGTGGAATTCCAATGCCGCCTCCAATTAAAATTGCTTTTTTATCCTTCCTGTCAAATCCGTTTCCAAGAGGTCCCATGATCTCCAACGTATCATCTGCTTTTAATCTGGAAAATTCCTTCGTACCAAAACCAACTACACGGTACACTAAACGTACGGTTCCTGTTTCCTTTTCAATCTCGCACAGGCTGATTGGTCTGGGAAGCAGTTTCGAACCCTCTTTTGAATATAAAGAAACAAACTGTCCTGCCTTTGCTTCCTTTGCAATTTCCGGTGCATACAAAGTTAAGCTGTATATATCACTGGCAATCTGTTCCTGGTGCTTTACTACCGACTGCACTTTTACTGCACTCATATAATTCTCCTTTCTCTGTTATCGTTTTGCAATTGCTCCTGTAATATCTTGAATCATATCAACCACAGCCTGACGTGAAGCATCCGCATAATTCTCTGCTCCAAACTTCTCATATTTATCCTGTTTGTAAGCCGCTATAATTCCCCGGGAAGAATTCACAATTGCACCAAGTCCATCTGCATTAAAATAGTGAACCAAATCCTCTGCTTTACCACCCTGGGCGCCATATCCCGGCACTAATATGTAGGTCTTTGGCATCATTTTTCTTAACACCCTGCCCATTTCCGGATAGGTTGCACCAACGACACACCCCACATTGCTGTAGGTATTTCCCATGCACTCCTCTCCCCACTCTACAACCTTCTTTGCTACCAGCTCGTAAAGTGGCACTCCATCTACAAGCTGATCCTGAAATTCTCCAGACGAAGGATTAGAAGTCTTAACCAGCACAAAAATACCTTTATTATTTTCCTTACATACATCTACAAAGGGCTTTACACCATCTGTGCCAAGATAAGGATTAACAGTAACAAAATCCTCTGAAAAACCGGAATAGGTATTGCTTCCAACCTGCACCTTACCAATATGGCCTACGGCATAAGCTGCAGATGTGGAACCAATATCTCCACGCTTAACATCACCGATTACAACTAATCCCTTTTCCTTACAATACGCACAGGTCTTTTCAAATGCAGAAAGTCCCGGAATCCCGAACTGTTCATACATGGCAATCTGCGGCTTTACTGCCGGAATCAGGTCACAGACAGCATCCACAATTCCCTTATTAAACTGCCAGACTGCCTCCGCTGCCCCTTCTAAGGTTTCACCGTACTGCTCAAAGGCTGCCTTTTTGATATGCTCCGGCACATAGGAAAGCATTGGGTCTAATCCCACCACCACCGGGGCATTCAGGTTTGAAATCTTTTCTACTAATGTGTTAATCATAATGTCCTCCTTATATTAATAGCATGTATTGGCAAATGCAAAAATCTTATTTTTACATTATAACACTGACCATTATTTCAATAAAGAGAAGATTAAAATGAGAATACTATAAATTTTACTCACGGTTTTTACAGGTGTATTTTTTATTTCAAAAACCTTTCCACATCCGGGTTCCTTGGACATGAAAAGCCGGACAGCAGACTGGCAAGTGCCGGCTCTCCAGCAGTTTCATCATTTCCCAATTCCAAATGTTCCCGAGGAATAGGGCGCCATCTCAATCCGGACAAAGTATCCCTGCTCCTCTCCACAGACCGGACAAAACTCCGGTGCATTCTTGGAATCAATAACATGCCCGCAGTTTAAACACATCCAGGTTGTAGACACATCCGATATAAACAATCGGTTCTCCTCCATCCACTTCTTAAATTTGGCAAAACGTTCTGCATGTATTTTCTCCACATTGCCTATCATAAAAAATGTTCCCGCAATTTTCTCAAAGCCCTCCTGTCTTGCCACCTCAGAAAATTCCCTGTACACATTTTCATGTTCTTCTCTTTCGTTATGCTCTGCCATGCCAAGCAGTTCCTCCAAGGATTCGCTGATATCCACAGGATAGGTGCCTTCAATCGGAATATTTTCGCCGGAAAATTCAGTCAAAAATTCATAAAATACCTTTGCATGTGCCCGTTCCTGTTCCGCTGTAAATTTGAACACCTCCTCTAATACATGAAGATTTCTCTCATGTGCCTTGTCTGCCGCAATATTATACCGATTTCTCGCCTGGCTCTCCCCGGCAAATGCCTTCATCAGATTCTCCTTTGTCTTACTTTCCTTAAAATCTACCGCCATATGCTTCTCCTTTTTTATTCCCTTATTTCATACGCACATTTCGACGACAAATTTGCAGCTTACTATTTATGTCCTTTCTGTTCTAATGTACTGTATGCTATTTTTAAGAATTACCAAAAAAGGAAGTTTTATACAAAAAACCGGCAGTTTTTCTGCCGGTTTTAAAATCTGTAACAGTTCCTTAACTATTGAACATTACAAAACTCCTATTATATTCTCGAATCCGTCGCCTGCAAAATTTTTTTTACCAAAAACGGTGAGAAAACTTACAGGCAATTACCAATCTACTCAACCGAATAATTCGGCGCTTCCTTGGTAATCTGAATATCATGAGGGTGGCTTTCCTTTAAGGATGCAGCAGATATCTCCACAAACTCTGCTTTTTCATGAAGTTCCTCAATGGTCTTTGCGCCACAATACCCCATACCTGAACGAAGTCCGCCAATCAACTGGAACACTGTGTCCTCAACTGTCCCCTTATATGCCACACGGCCTTCTACACCTTCCGGTACAAGTTTCTTCGCATTTTCCTGGAAATAACGGTCCTTACTGCCATTTTCCATTGCAGAAATGGAACCCATGCCACGATATACCTTATATTTCCTTCCCTGATAAAGCTCAAACTCTCCAGGTGATTCATCTGTACCCGCAAACAGGCTTCCCATCATACATACATTTGCCCCGGCAGCCAAAGCCTTTGTAATATCACCCGAATACTTGATGCCACCGTCTGCGATAACAGGAATACCATGTTCCTTTGCCACATCATATGCCTCCATAATAGCAGTAATCTGCGGAACGCCAATGCCTGCAACTACACGGGTCGTACAAATCGACCCTGGCCCTATTCCAATCTTAACAGCATCCACACCGCTTTCAATCATGGCAAGAGTACCGCTTCTCGTTGCTACATTACCTGCAATCACCTGTAAATCCGGATATTTATCCCGAATCAGACGGAATGTCTTAAGGACATTTGCTGAATGCCCGTGTGCCGTATCAATTACAACAGCATCCACCTTAGATGCAACCAGTTCATCAACCCGGTCTGTAATATCAGGCGTTACACCTACTGCTGCTGCACATAACAGCCTGCCCTGTGAATCTTTTGCAGAATTTGGATATTTTATTGTCTTCTCGATATCTTTAATAGTTATTAATCCCTTAAGATTAAACCCTTCATCCACAATTGGAAGCTTCTCTTTGCGGGCAGATGCCAATATTTTCTTTGCTTCTTCTAATGTAATGCCTTCCCTTGCCGTAATAAGTCCTTCTGATGTCATGGATTCTTTAATCTTCTTATTATAATCTTTCTCAAACTTAAGATCACGGTTAGTAATAATGCCTACTAATTTGCCATTTTCACAAATCGGAACTCCGGAAATTCTAAATTTTGCCATCAGTTTGTCGGCATCATCTAATGTATGCTCCGGTGACAGAAAAAACGGATCCGTGATAACACCATTCTCTGAACGTTTTACCTTATCGACCTCTTCTGCCTGTTCCTCAATAGACATATTTTTATGAATAACACCGATACCGCCCTGCCTTGCCATGGCAATTGCCATTCTATGCTCTGTAACAGTGTCCATTCCTGCACTCATTAACGGAATATGCAACTGAATCTTCTTAGTTAGGTTTGTTCTTAAATCTACGCTGTTAGGAATTACTTCTGAATATGCCGGAACTAATAACACATCATCAAACGTAATACCTTTTCCTATTATCTTGCCCATATCTTTCTCCCTTTTCTATCTTATCCTTATTATAAAGTTAATCGTATCTATTCTATTGATAAAAACCGCTTTCTAAATATGTGCCATAATCATTAGACTTCATATACACATACATATAATGTAAAATACTCCTTACCATCCAGTAATAAAGGAACAGCAATCGGTGAAATATCAGACTGCATCTTAAGATTTTGTCCCACCATTGTAATCGGAGGAGTAATATCAATAATTTTCCCCTGTGTAGAAAATATCGTTGCAGTGTTTCCCATTATCATATTACTTAATTCATTCAGCGCTGAACATGCCATATCATCCATCTCTTCTATTGGCATTCCGAACATCATTTTACTTGCAATATCCTTCGCAACATCAACATCCATTGATAAAACAGCCTGCCCCTTCATCTCACCAACAATACCAACCGTAATGGTATATACTGGATTAGGAAACTCGAATTGAGCTAAAAAAGGCTTTCCTACAGTGATTTTAATCTGTGTAACACTCTCAAAAATCTTAATTGTAGACTGTAAAAAAGGATTAATATTATTAACATCCATTGATTTTCTCATATTGTCCTCTTTCCGCTTTTTTGCTTATCAAATTATTGTAATTATACATTAAACACTATTACTT
>JAIDHZ010000119.1 GCA_029052995.1 Lachnospiraceae bacterium
AATGCACGTTGTGAGCTTGCTCACATAAGGGCATTTTCTTTTTTATGAATATAGGGCGACAGCCCGTGACCGAGCCGACAGGCGAGGTGCACTGCGGGCTTATAATATAATGTACGCATAAGCAATGAGCAGTGCATTCATAAAAAAGAAAATGCACGGTGGGGTTATGATTAATGTACACATATTTGTAAAAAGGTAGATTGTTATGAAAAAAACTCAGGAAGATTTTGAAGAACATGAAAAAGAGGAACAGTTATCAGTGGATAAAGAGAAGCAATCCCGAAGAGGCGGTGTAAAAGGTGCTGTGCCGGTCAGAATCATTATGGTCGTTTTGATTTTAGCTGGGATTGTTTTTGCATTTTTCTTTATGGTGTCCGGTGCAAACTATAATGGATATGAAGTAATAGAAGAAACCAGCATTAAAAATGCATCAATGGTGGATTATATTCCTTATCAGAAATCCCTGTTAAAATACAGCAAGGATGGTGCAGTTTATGTTGATGAAAAGGACAAGATTGTATGGAATGAATCTTTTGCCATGAAAATGCCGGTGGCAGATGTATCCGGTGAATATGCAGCGATTGCAGATCTTAATGGAAATGATGTCTATATTTTTAATGCTGATGGTAAGGTAAGCAGCACTGCAATGCCGTATAGGATTTGTGATGTGGCTGTGGCAGCACAGGGTGAATTTGCTGTTATCTTAGAGGGTAATAAAGAGAACTATATTAATATTTACGATAGGAATGGTGAAAAGATTTCTGAAATGCAGACGACCATAGGCAAAAGCGGGTATCCAATGGATATTGATTTATCTGAAAACGGAGAGAAATTATTTTCCTCCTATTTTAACTTAGATGGAGTAGAGGTCAGATATGGATTGGCTGCCTACAATTTTGGTGCAGTTGGACAAAGTGAAAATGCGGATCGCATGGTGGGGGGATATCAGCCGGAAGATACGGTGATTCCGAAGGTTGAATTTTTAGATAACAATACGGTTTGTGCCTTTGGTGATAAGCAGTTTATTATTTACTCCATGCGGGAAAAACCAAGCGAGAAGACAAAGATTGTTTTTGAGCATGAAATAAAAAGTGTTGTTTTTAATTCGAAATATATAGGTGTTGTGATTCCGAATGATGCAGAGGCAAAAGATGGAGAAAAAAAATCTCTTTATGTTTTAGAATTATATAATTTAAATGGCCGTAAGGTGATGACGAAAAATGTGGATTTTGATTATGATAATGTGAGGATGATTGGAGAGGAAATTGTGTTTACTGGTGGAACGGAATGTAGAATTTATACAGTTAAGGGAAAGCAGAAGTTTTCCTATACGTTTCAGAAGAATGTTGTGGACTTGATTCCTACCGGTTATGGAAGGCGTTATATAATTTTGTATGATAACGGATCTGAGGTGATTCGTTTGAAGCACGATAGTGATAAGGAATAGATTATGAATACAGTTTGTGTTGTAATAGGTGTTTTATTTTTGATATGCGTGTTGATAAGCTGGGCGCAGGGTTTGTTTAAAGTGATATTGTCAGCAGCGGGACTTATTGCCAGTATTGTTGTTGCTGCTTATGTGGCACCTAATATTAGTGGCTTTCTGGAAGAAAATACTATGATAGATGATAGGATAGCTTCGTATATTTCTAAGGAGCTTCAGTTTTCTCAGACAGGGGAAGATGCGTCCCGTGCTATGCAGGTGGCGATAATTAATGAACTTCCTTTGCCGGAGGGTCTGAAATCTAACATATTAGATAATAATAATTCAGAAATGTATCATGTACTTGATGTGGGAGGAGTGTATGATTATATTGCAAAATCTGTTGCAGTGGTCATTTTAAATACAGCTGTTTTCCTGGTGTTAATATTAATATGCCGCATTTTTTTCTTTTTCTTGGGTAAATCCATGAAAAGTCTGTCTAAACTGCCGATCGTTAGATGGATTGATAAATTAGGCGGCGGCTTTATAGGGATTATAAAGGGTTTGATTTATATATGGGTGTTTTTTTTGATTTTATCTATTACAAGTACTTTTTCGTGGAGTCAGGAATTGACTTCCCAGATTATGCAGTCAGAGCTGCTTAAATTGTTGTACGATAATAATATTCTACTAGATATTGTGGGTGATTTGACTCGTGTACTATTCTTTTGAAAATAATTCAAAAAAATTAAAAAAACCTGTTGACAACAGAAAAACCATGTGTTAATATAAGACTCGTTGCGGCGCTGATAAAACTTCAGACAAGGCAACACGAACAATGAAAACTAAATGATGATTAAACAACAAAACAACCCTGAAAATTCTAAAGAGAAATTTTCAAAGAACGTTGTAGCCGGTAAAAAATACCGGTGA